>NZ_JBDPMD010000021.1:0-122696 GCF_039871875.1 Sphaerisporangium sp. B11E5
GCTGCACCACTTCCGACGGCTGCGCATCCGCTGGGAGATCCGCGAGGACATCCACCGAGCCTTCCTCAGCCTCGGCTGCGCCCTCATCTGCTGGCGACGCCTCACCTCATTGCGTTAGGAGCTCTTAGCGTCGACGATGGGTGGTTGCCCGCCGTTACAGCCCCGCTTGAGGCGGTTGGCCCGCCGACGCTTCTTGATCGGGATCACCGCCTTGATGCCGTCCCTGCGCAGGGAGGCCCAGTTGCTCCGAGAGGAGTACGCCTTGTCCGTCAGCACGGTCGCTGGCGGGATGTAGTTGATGCGGTAGACGTGGACGTGGACGTGGCTCACCGCCCCGGTTCCGGTCTGCCCGGACGGGAACCTCCTTGGCAGAGCGCGTCAACGTCGGATCCGGCGCCATGCGACCTGCGGCCGTGTGGGAAGGTCGGCCGGTGGCGCTGACGGACACTCAACTCCACGTGGTCCGGCGATATACGACGAGCACGGCGACGGCGGGAAACGCCGCCACATGTCGCGGTCTAGGTGTAGTGACCACGAGCGTTGGTGACAGTTGGGGTTGATCTGACAGCAGCGCGGCCATCAGGAGCATGCGACGGCAGCCGCACACCACCTTCTGACCTCCGTCTTCGGCGAGAGAGCAGAGTGATTGTTCCACCTGAAAAGCGGAAGGTCATTGCCGTACTTGGGTCGGTTTGCCATCGGACAATCTGGGGGCCGACCAACAGGCCCGGCAAAGCATCCACACAGCGCCGAAGGTCGCACGGCGGCAGGCTGAGCAAGAGCCGCCCGGCTGATGATTCGGCAAATCCCCACCAGGAGCGGGTACGGGCTGGCACGGCCTAGAGCCGGCCCGCCTTGACCTCGCCGAGGAACACAAACCACTCACTGGGCGGGCAGACAAGCACAGGGCCATCGGTGATCTTGCTATCGCGGAGCGCGCGCCGACCTGGGAGGTTGGAGGCGACTTCTACGCAGTTGCCGGCGTCGGTGCTGTAGGTGCTTTTGCGCCATTGTGCGCCCCGAAGGTCACTCACCTTGGTTCACCACTTCCTGTATCAGTCGAACTGACTGTCTGGCCGGTAGGGCTTCTGCCCTGATGGCGTCGTACCGTGCTGAGAGTTGGGCGATGGTACGGCGATCGTCCAGGGTCCGGCCGACAGGCTGTGAGTCCGTGTAAGCAGCGTAAGCCGATCCGTTGCGTTCGGCGATGATGAATCCGCCCGACAGCCCGCAGTGCGCGCCGGCGTCCGACGGGACGACTTGAAGTGTCAGGTGAGGATGCCGGGCCATCTCGATCACGAGCTCTAGCTGTTCTCGCATGACCTGTGCGTCGCCGATGCGCCGTCTGATCACGGCTTCGTCGATGACGACGCTGGTCAACGGCGGCTTGTCCTTGGTGAGAATCGCCTGGCGGCGCATGCGGCTCGTGAGACGCGTCTCCAGCTCCTCGCTGGTGATGCCGGGCCACGTGCCTAGGATCTCCCGCGCGTAGCTCTCGGTCTGCAACAGGCCGGGGATGATCAGAGGTTCCCATGTGCGCAGGCTCATGGCGTCTGCTTCCTCCTCCAGCCATGGCCGTAGGTATTCCGGTGCCTGCTGCTGCCATGTCGTGGCGGCTTGCAGCCGGACCATGACTCCGTCGAGCCTCAGTGCTTGATCGGCCAGCTCGGCGAAGCGCTCTGACGGCGTGCGCTTCATGGTCTCGACTAAGGCGACGAGAGCGTCCGAGTACCCCATGCGTTCTGCCAGCTGACGCTGGGTCAGCCCAGCCGCTTGACGGTATCGGCGCAGCTCGAAGGCGAAGAGGTGACGCGGTGACTCATGAGGGTTGATCTCCTCTTTGCTTGCGGACAAATCCCACCTTCCGGTTCAGATAGGGTCCTTTGCTGACTAACTAACGTGCTTACGTGAGTTGTAGTTAATACGTAAAACCAAACCGGCTCCAATGCTAGCGCTCCAGCGTCAACCTGGTAAGGCGATGTTCCCGGACGTCGCTAACCCTCTGCCGACTGAAGAGGTTAGGCGCAGAATGAGAACAGGAACACTGCTAGGTGTAATAGACCTGGTCGGCCGACCGGAATCCGTCCAGCTCGCTCGACAGTTCGCGAGCAGCAGGCTCGGGGAGGGTCACCCCGCTCTGGAAGACGTCATCCTTCTCACGTCCGAAGTCGTCACCAATGCCATAACGCACTCCAACTCGCGCGACGGCGGAAAGGTGACCGTGGTGATGGTGGAATGCCACGAGTACATCCACGTCAACGTCTCCGATGCTGGAGCCGATACGGCTCCTCGGCTCCGCACCGACGCCAACGGGGAGAACGGGCGCGGCCTGGTGTTGGTGGACGCGCTGTCCAGGGATTGGGGCGTACGCGAGGACGCCGGCAGGCGGACCGTCTTCTTCGAAGTCGCCTACGACTTCAGGCAAGCGCCTGCGCACCTCAGGCAGAGCGCGATGCGCAGGACCGCCGAACGAGCTGCGCGCACGGTGACGGAGAGCGCTGCCGTTGGGTGGAAGGCCCCGGACGACGCCCCAGCGGCCGGCTGTCACGCTACTGAAGCCGAACGATGGGTTGAGTAGACGGCTGACAGATCACGACGGTGCTCGGCCGACCGGTGCCGAGGCACGAGGCACCGGTCCTTCGATCCTCCCTGGCCACGCGCGTACAGAAACCGAACTCAGGCGATCGTCCGGCCTGCATGGGCTGAGGCGTAGAGACGGCGCCCCGTCAGAGCTGTACCTGATCGCCCCCGGGAGACCATTCTCCGGTCAGGCTGCGCTCACGACGGCGGCGGCCGGTGCTCCCCGTCGGGACCGGCCCTCAGGGCCGCACGCCCGGCGGGGAGGGCACCCTCACCACCGATCCGGTAGCGCCATCGGTTCGAGATGGGCTTCTTGCCCAGAACAAGAACGAGACCTCCGAGCAGGCCTGACCACCACCGCCCGGAGGTCTGCGCAATCCGGCTACTCCTCTGAAGAGGTCGTCAGCCCAGTCGGGCACCAGGCCCAAGGGTCACCTGCGTTGACACCGGTGCCGCCTATGCCGCAGTAGCCGTTGGGGACCTTGTGCAGGTACTGCTGGTGATAGTGGTATCGCCAGGGCGACAAATTGCCGCGCTACACGCGGACCAGGCGGACTGCTTTGCCGCAGAGCTTGCTCATGTCGTCTTCGTCTGACGTGAGGATGAGGACCGGGCGGGTGGAGCGGAGGGCGGTGGCGGCGACGACGGCGTCGATCGCGTACTTGTGGCCGTGGAGACCGCTGGCACGGAGCAGGCCCAGTGCTTGGGCGGAGACGTCCTCCGTCATTGGCTCCACACGCAGGCGCGACAGGTGCCAACGCAGGCGGTCGTTTGTCACACGCGGGTCGAAGGCTTCGATAGGCGTCAGAGAGCTGACGGCGACGCGGAAATCGTTGCTCTGCGCTTCTCGGACGATCGCGGTGACCCGCTGATCGGCCGCACACCATTTGGAGAGGCCTTCGGAGTCCAGGATGACGGTTCCGGCGCTCAGCTTGCTTCGTGCGCGTGCCATCCGCTGTCCTCCTGCAGTTCGGGAGCGGACTTCACACTGCGGAACAGGTCTTCCGCCTCATCACGGAAGCGCTGGGGAATCGGGCCGTTCTCCTGTTCGTTGGCTTGAAGCGCTTCCTCCAGCAGGTCTCGCTCGATCTGGCGCTCCACCGCGGCGTCAACGTAAGCGGAGAAACCGCGGGTACCAACACGTTCCTTCACAGCGCGGATGTTGCCGGCACGCAGAGAGACGCTGACCTTGGCCGCTGGCCCCTCCCCCGGCGGAAAGGCTCGTTCAGGCAGACTCATGGACCAATCTTACTACTTCGAGTAGCAAATTACCCACCTTCTGGGTGGAGCAGCAATCGCCGCCCTGGCGCGCAACGCGCTCCATGCGATCACAACCCAGACGATCTCGGACAGCCGAGGAGGTGCGGGGGCGGAGCCCCTGCCTCGGGGTTGGGGCGGGAGCCCCAATAAGAACAGTCCGAGCAGAGCGAGGGCCATTTCCGGGCGCAGCCCGCACACGCACTACGGGCCACACCTGGACGTGGTGCGGCCCGTGGCTCTGTGGGTCAGGCTTCGCCGGCGGTCAGGCCGATCGGGCAGCTGACGCCGGTGCCGCCTATGCCGCAGTAGCCGTTGGGGACCTTGTACAAGTACTGCTGGTGTTAGCAGTTCGCCTCCCGCAGTAATTCTGAGCGCTCGTGCTCGGTCACCCTGCGAGCAGTCTCGGACAGGGACCGCCTGGACGGTTTTCCCGCACAGTTTGCTCATGTCGTCCCATCGGATGTCAGAACGATGACCGGGCGCACCGAGCGCAGCGCGGTAGCCGCGAGTCCCCACATCCCCTCACCCGCTCAGGCCTTGCGGAGCCCGGCGAACTGCAAGCCGGTGAAACCTGCCACCACCGCCGCCTGGGCGATCACGAAGGCGGCGCCCAGACCGGCCAGCGGGAACCACCCGGCGATCAGCATCTCCGCGCTGGCCAGCACCCATGCCACGTTGACCACCATCACCGCGATCACCGCCGCCCTGTTCACCACCGGACGGCCGGCAAGGTAGAGGAGAGTCGCGGCGAAGGCGACCAGGAACGCGCCGACCGGCACGAGGAAGGCGGCGGGCAGGCCGAACATCGAGCCGAAGATCGCTGCGACGGCCAGGAAGACGAGGCCGTTGGCGCCCGACCCGATGGCGTCCTGCTTGAGCGCGAACCGCAGCAACTTGCCCTCGGCGTTGGAACCGGCGGCAGTGGTGGACCCGTCGGCAATGGCGGCCATGATCAGTCCTTTCGTGGTGCGGGACCCTGTCGTCCCTGCTGCCATCGAAATTACGCAGGCCGGTGCCGCGCCGAATCTGTCATCGTGACGGTAGTGCCCGGTCACGGTCACCCGCTCGCACACTGGGCACGCGTTTCCAGCCCTGCCACTTCGCCGCCGATGCCACGCCGGAGGTAGGACGCACGTTCCGCTAGATTTTCGGCCATGTTGTACGGGCGGGCTGCGGAGCAGACGCAGGTGGATCGGCTGCTGGCGGACGCGCGGTCCGGGCGCAGTGGTGTGCTGGTGGTGCGGGGGCAGCCGGGCATCGGGAAGTCCGCCTTGCTCGGCCATGTGACCGAGCGCGCCGCGGGAGTGCGAGTGCTTCACGGGGTCGGCATAGAGTCCGAGGCGGAGCTGCCGTATGCGGCCCTGCATCTGCTCCTGCGTTCCGAGCTTGACCGGATCGACGCGCTGCCCGAACCACAGGCGGCGGCACTGCGGGGCGCGCTGGGCCTGGCTGCAACGGCTTCGGTGAACCGGTTTCTCGTCGGGCTGGCCGTGCTCAGCCTGCTGGCCGAGGTCGCGGGCGACGGGCCGCTGCTCTGCCTGGTCGATGACGCGCAGTGGTTCGATCGGGCGTCCATCGACGCGCTGGTGTTCGTGGCGCGGCGGCTGGACGCGGAAGGCATCGCGCTGGTGTTCGCGGGAAGGGAGGAGTTCCACCCGCAAGGGCTGCCCGAGCTGTGGCTGGACGGTGTGGACCGCGACGCCGCCGTCGCGCTGCTGGCCGAGTCGGCCAGGGACCTGGCGCCGAAGGTGCGTGACCGCGTCCTGGCCGAGGCGTGCGGCAATCCACTCGCGCTCCTCGAGCTGCCGTCCACGTTCACCGCGGAGCAGCAGGCCTGGCAGCTGAACCCCTTCACCACGACTCCGGTCGCCAACCGGGTTCAGGAGGCCTTCCAGCAGCAGATCAGGGCGCTGCCCAGCACGGCTCAGGCCCTGCTCGCGGTGCTCGCCGCCGACGACACGGGCGACCTGGGCATCGTGCTGCGCGCCGCAGAGTCCTTCTCCGCCCGGCTGGCAGACCTGGAAGCGGCGGAGCAGGCCAAGCTGGTCACGGTGAACGGGGCCGCGGTGGCCTTCAGGCACCCGCTCATCAGGGCCGCTGCCTACCAGAACGTGCCGTTGACGTCGCGGCTGGCCGTACGGCGCGCCCTCGCCGAGGTGCTCGACGGCGGCGAGCACGCCGACCGCCGGGCCTGGCATCTGGCCGCGGCGACGACCACGCCTGACGAGGACGTGGCGCTCGGGCTGGAGCTGGCCGCGGAACGGGCGCGCACCCGTTCCGGTTATGCGGCCATGGCCGCGGCCTACGAACGGGCCGCCGAGCTCACCCCCGACACCGCCAAGCGCTCGGTACGGCTGGCCGCGGCGGCCGTGGCGGCCAGCGACGCGGGCCAGCCGACTCGTGCGAGCACGCTGGCTGACCGGGCCAGTGAGGAGATCCAGGACCCGCTGGCCCTCGCCCGCCTGATCCAGGTGCGCGCCCATCGGGAGTTCGAGCAGGGTAGCCAGGCCGTGGCCGGCGAGCTCATCATCGCCGGCGCGGAGCGGGTGGCCCCGCAGGAGGCCGAGCGGGCGGCCTACCTGCTCGTGGAGGCGGTGCGCTGCGGGTGGTACGCCAGTGACCCGGGCCTGGCGCAGCAGGCGGCGACGCTGCTCAGGGCCCTGCCCGAGGTCGGCTCCCCGCTGGTGAGCGGCGCGCTCGGGCTGGCCGCACTGATCAACGGCGAGCTGCAGGATGCGGTCACGCTCATGCAAGGGCTTGTGCTCGCTCCGGATCTGTCCGCGCTGCAGGTGCCGGGTCTGCTCTTCGTGGCCCAGCTGTGCGCGCCGATCGGGCGCTACGGTCAGGGCGAGGCCGTCGCGGCGCGCGTCGAGGCCGAGTGCAGGGCCCACGACATGGGCGGCTGGCTGACCGTCGCGGTGGAGACCCGGCTGCAGGCGCAGATGCTGCTCGGCAGGTATCGCGAAGCGGCGGCCAGGCTGGAGGAGATCATCCCCATGGTCGGCGACCTGGGACAACGGAACGGAGCGGTCGCGCTCACCGCGCTGCTCGCATTGGCCCGCGGCGAGCTGGGTGACGAGCAGGGTTGCCGGGCGGCGGCCGCTGCCGCCTTGGAACAGGCGGGAGCGCGCGGGCTCCGCACGGCTGAGGCGGTCGCGGTGGCCGGGCTCGGCCGGCTGGAGCTCACGCTGGGCCGGCCAGAGGCGTCGCTGGGGATCCTGGAGAGAATTTCCCCCGCCATGGTGCCTGTGTCCGTCTTCTCCGCCCCCGACCGGATCGAGGCCGCGGTCAGGGCAGGCGAACCCGAGCAGGCGCGCGAGCCCCTGGCGTACTACCTGGACTGGGCGGCCGGCATCGGCGTGCCGTCCGCCGATGCGGTCGCTCTGCGCTGCCGTGCCCTCGTCGAGGACGACGAGGACCTGTACGACGAGGCCGTGCGGGTGCACGAGCAGGGTGAGCAGCCGCACGAGCAGGCCCGCACGCGGCTGCTCTACGGCGAGTGGCTGCGTCGTGCGCGCAGGCGCGCCGCCGCCCGCGCTCAGCTGCGCGCCGCCCTGGAGACGTTCGACCGGCTCGGCATGAGGCTGTGGGCCGAGCGGGCCCGCGCGGAGCTGCGTGCCACCGGCGACGTCCCCGCGGCCCCGCGCCAGGCGGACGACCCGCTCAGCGTCCTCACCGCGCAGGAGAGACAGGTGGTACGTCTGGCCGCCACGGGCGCGTCCAACCGCGACATCGCGGCCCAGCTGTACCTCAGCCCGCGCACCGTCGGCTACCACCTCTACAAGGCCTTCCCCAAGCTGGGGATCTCCTCGCGGGCGGAGCTGGCCGCGATCGCTACCTGAGCCTGCCGTACAGCTCGGTGATCTTGGCTTCGTCGGCAACGAGCGGCAGCCGGTCGAAGGTCAGGGTCCAGTCGTTCGAGATGCCGCTGGTGTCGCCGACACGCTCGATGATGCCGAAACCGACCGGTTCGGTCTGCCCCTTGGGCAGAAGCGTGCCGTGCCATTCCAGGTATGTCGCGCCGTCGACCTTGACTGCCTGGCCCGGCTGCAGCTGGACGTCGCTGACCTGGTCGAAGAACCTCTTCAGGTAGGCGAGCTTGCCGTGCGTGGTGCGCAGCGTGCGGTCGTTCAGGCCGGGGGCGGACAGCGGCGCGCCGGTGAACCGTTCGACCAGGGCTTCCGCGTCCTCGGCGTTCCATGCTTCGGCGCGGGCGACGAGCTCGTCGGGGCCGAGGACAGGCCTGCGGCCCTGATCGGGGGCGCTGCCATCGGCGACGCCGGCGAACAGCTCGGGCAGCTCGGGGGCGAGCAGCTTGAACAAGCTGTGCCGGTCATAGTAGCGACGGCCCTGGACGACCTTGCCGCCGTCGGTCAGCTGGACCCGGTAGACCGCCGGGTAGGCGATCTCGTGGCCCTTGACCGTGGCCTTGTTGTGAGCTTCGAACATCACTCAGGCGGGACCGTTCACAGCGATGTGCGTCCCCTGGAAGCGGAAGTCGGGGATGAGGCTGAGCGTTCCGCTGATCGACTTTCTGATGGCCTCCTCACCCTGGAGCAGCGGCCTGCTCGCCTTCGCCGGCTCCCACAGCGTCGCGTCCTTGGACCAGATGTCGACGTAGGCGCTCACCCGGTCGGGCGTGGTGACCTTGCCGAACGTGATCTGCCGCTTGATGAACGTGCAGGCGTTCGGCGACACCCAGCCGCTGATGGAGGTGACCTCCGGCCGCGCCTCCGCGCAGCCCGCTCCGTCCCAGCCCTTCTCGGTCGCCTGCGCCGGGCTCACGATCGTGCACAGCGCAAGCGCCGCCCCGACCGCGAGACCCATCCCTGCCATCCGCGTCGCCTTCATGACCTGCCCTTTCGATGTTCTTTCAGGTGACACCGAAACTAGGCCGATCTACTTCGCGGCAAATCTGTCAACGTGACGGTAGCCAGGCGTGCCGCACCCGGCTCTCAGCCGCCCGCCCGGACGGCCCGCATCCTGATCGGTGTGGTCGCCGGGCTGGAACCCTGTACACGAGGCTGACCGACCTAAGCTCTGCGCGGACTGGCCATCATGTCGCCCGGCGACACTTCCCCTCATGCCGATGAGCGGATGCATGACGCCGAGGGACACCGATCACCACTCAGCCCGATAATGATCTGATGAGCATCCAGATTCGACGGCCCCAGCCAGGCACCGAGGCGGAGTTCGTAACAGGGCTGGAGTGGCTCTTCGACCCGCCCGGCAGCCGTCCTCCGGATTGGGACCGCGACCGCGCCGTCGAGCGCACCGCCCAGGTCCTCGCGAGCGAGAACGTCGCACTGTTCGAAGCCCGCTCGCCTCAGGACCAGTTGGTCGGCGTTGCCAGCGTCTACCTGGACATCCTCTCGGTGCGCTTCGGTCGCCGGGCTTCGATCGAGGATCTCGCCGTGCACCCCGAATGGCGCTCCCGAGGTGTCGGCGCCAGCCTGCTGACAGCCGCCAGGACGTGGGCGCAAGAGCATGGCGCCGACTACGTCTTCCTGGAGTCCGGCGTCGCACGAACCGAGGCGCATCGCTTCTACCTTCGCCAAGGTGCAAACCACGCGGCCGCAGCGTTCAGATGGACGGTTGGACACAATCGCTGACGAGCTTCGGTCGTGAATCGCCTTATCAGCTTCTGCCGCGAGTCGCGTCCCCGGCACAACTCCGGATTGATCATGTCAACCATCACCCGAGGCCGCAGTGTCAAGCATCAACCGAGGTAGGACAGTTACCGACGGCTACCAGTTCGGCGCCAGACCGTTCGGCCTACGAGTCCACCACCATCGGGTCTCGGTCCTCTCAGAGAGGGGCCGCCAGTACTGCCCGAGCTCCGCACCGCCGTCCTCGTGCGTCACCGCTCGGTAACGCTCGTCCAGCCGATCCAGGGCATGCCGGAACTTGCCCCGCAGCTTCCCGCGCAGGGCCTCGCAGTACTCCTCCAGCCCATCCCGCACGGTCAGATCGAGGATGTACTCCTGGACCGGATAAAAGTCCTGGCCAGGCCACTCCTGTTCAATGCGCTTGACCAGGAGTTCCCAGAGCCGCAGAGACGACAGGACGCCATAGACGGGTTCCTCCGCCTGGGCGACGGATTCGGCTGCCATCCCCTCCTTCTCCTCGGCAAGGCACTGGAGATCCAGGACGGCGACCTCCTGACGTTCCGCGGGAGTGAGGATTGCGGTCAACGCCTCCGTCTCACTCCCGCGTTGAATACGTCGAGCCACTAGTTTCCGTCACCAGAGGTCAAGCCGACAGGGCAGGCGACCCCGGTTCCGCCTATGCCGCAGTAGCCGTTGGGGACCTTGTACAAGTACTGCTGGTGGTAGTAGTACTCCCAGGGCTGTAATTCCTGTGGAGGTGCTCATGGGCCAGGTTCCCCCGGTCGTTCCCGTCGTCTCCTACGCTCGCATCTCGGCGGACACGCGGCGCGATGAACACGGCGTGCAGGATCAGCACACGATCAACCGGCGGACGGCGGCGCGGCAGGGCTGGACCGTCGTGCATGAGTTCACGGACAACGACAAGTCAGCTGCCAAGGCTGACGTCGTGCGGGATGACTCCGAAACCATGCTGAGGGCGCTTCGGGCGGGGAAGCTAGTCGACGGCACGCCGGTTCGGGGCGTCGTGATCGTCGCCGATGATCGATTAACCCGCCGTCCTGGCGACTACGAGCGCTTCGTGGAGTCGTTCACGTACAACGACGGCTTCGTGTTCGCGGACGCGAAGCAGACCAAGAACCTGTACAGCGAAGACGTCGAAAGCATGGGGCTCTTCGGGGTGGTCATCTCGAAGATGGAGGTCCGGAAGATGCAGCGCCGCATGCGGAGTTCCCACCGGGCCCGCGCCGAGAGGGGCGAACCGGTCGGCGGGACTCGGCCGTTCGGATGGCAGGCTAACCGCTTGACCTTGGACGCCGGCGAAGCACCACTTCTCCGTCAGGCGGCGATCGACTTCATTCGGGGGCGTTCCATCCACTCGATCGTCGTCGAGTGGCAGGCGCCGGGAGATCATGACATCGCGCGGCAACCCCTGGACGTCGAGATCACTGCGGCCGGCGCTGGACAACCCCCGTATGTGCGGCTGGCGTCAGCTCGGCGGGGAACTGGTCCGGGACACCAACGGTGATCCGGTCGTGGGGCGATGGGAGCCCATCATCACCCCTGATCAGTGGTTGGCGATCAAGGCCATCATGGATGCTCGCCGGGGTCGTCAGATCTACCCAGATGGCAAGATCGGCGAGATCCGTCCCCCCGACTTCACGGAGTACCGGTACCTCCTCACCGGCATCCTCCGGTGTGGACGCGTGAAGCCGGACGGTGCGACCTGCAACGCGTCCATGCGTGTCACCCACCAGCGTGACTGCAAGCAGCACATCTACGTGTGCCCGGACAAGACTCAAGGCGGGTGCGGCGGTGTGGGCCGACGCGGTGACCTCGTCGACTTCTTCATCTCGGAACTGGTGCTCACCAAGATGGAGGAAGAGGCGACGTTCACCAGCTCTGACACGGTGACGGCGTGGCCTCGGGAGCAGGAATACCAGGACGCGAGGAACCGTCTGGAGGCGCTCACCCAGCAGTGGGAGGCGGGACAGGTGACGAACGACCATTACTTCCGCCTGCTCCCCCGGCTGGAGAAGTCGATCGCTGATCTCCGCGCGGAGTCGGCCCGGTTCAAGGCGACGACCGAACGGCGGCAGGCCAGGGCGAAGCAAGCGAGAAACCGGCCGCGACAGCAGACGCGAGCGCACGAAAGCCACCGGGCGAAAAGAGATGATCAGCCGTTCCGCTGGAGGGCCCCGGCCCAGCGGTAGGCCACAGAACTTGGCAGCGCTCACCGGTTGAACCGTCGCGAACAACACTCCACGATCTTCTCTCGCTGAAAGCACCACCACTCCACAGGCCGCCATCACCTGTCTTCGGCCTGCCGTGCGCTGGTGCTTTCGTCGTCTTCGGACGTGGCGGGTGGCTTCCGCCCGAGGAAAGGAGGCCCCTGCTGGTACCCGATGAACTGGGACCGTATGCCGCGCTTGCTGCGGAGTGGTGCAAGCGCGAGATCGCCGAGTCACCCCGGTGGTCTGCCGACAAATGGCGTCGCATCGCCACCATCCACGGGATGGAGTACGTGGAAGACGTACCCACACCCGCCCCGTCCGCCGAGAGCGGGAGGGATGCCGCGTGAGCGAGGCTCCCTCCTTCTCCCCCGAGGTCTTCGCCGCCGCGCAACGCGCATCCATGCCCGACTTCGCCCGGTGGCAACAGATGGTGCGCGCGACGGGCGGCTGCGCCGAACCGATCCGGCTACAGGGGCACCGGATCACTTTCGACTCCGCCCCTAGAGATCCTGGACGTGTACCAAACGGCCGATGAGCCGACCGGATTCCTGCTCACCGCCTGCGGCAACCGCCGTGCCTCCCGCTGTCCCGCCTGCTCGGAGACCTACCGAGACGACACCTACCACCTGATCCTCTCCGGCCTGCGGGGCGGCAAGGGCGTGCCCGAGGACGTGAGCGCCCACCCACGGGTATTCGCCACCTTCACTGCCCCCTCCTTCGGCGCTGTCCATGCTCGACGCGAGAGGGACGGCAAGGCGCTCATGTGCCGGCCCCGGCGCGACACCCCCGTGTGCGAGCACGGACGGCCGGAAGGCTGCGGGGCACGTCACGAGCAAGACGATTCCCAGATCGGGCAACCCATCTGCGTGGACTGCTACGACTACGTCGGCGCGGTGCTGTGGAACGCCCACGCCGGTGAGCTGTGGCGCCGCTTCACCCAAGCACTCCCGGCCTCCTTCGCTCGACGTCTGGGCATCACGCGTGCCGCGCTGCGCAAGCGGATGCGGCTGTCGTACGCCAAGGTGGCGGAATACCAGGCGCGCGGCCTGGTCCACTTTCACGCCGTGATCCGCCTCGACGGACCGGCCGGCCCTGCCGATCGTCCCCCGGACTGGGCAGCCGTCCCCGTCCTACAGGACGCCATCCGTGAGACGGCGGCCTCCGTGTCGGTCCTGGTCCCAAAGGACGGTTCCCCCTTCACCGGCCGGTGGGGCAGTCAGCTCGACGTGGATCCCATCTACGTCTCCCCTGCTCTGGAGGGCGTAGCAGATCAACGGGTCGCGTCCTACATCGCCAAATACGCTACAAAGGGCGCCGAGTCGGCCGGGACGGTGGATCGCCCGATCCGCGACATCAGGTACGTGGCCGGGCTGGAGGTCACCGAGCATGCCCGGCGCATGATCTACACGTGCTTCATCCTCGACCGGCAGCCGGAGTTCCGGCTGCTGCCGCTACGGCAATGGGCTCACATGCTCGGCTACCGGGGCCACTTCTCCACCAAGAGCCGCCACTACTCCACCACCCTCGGCGCCCTGCGGCAGGCACGGGCCGACCACCAGGCCGAAGCATCTCGACAACGGCGCGGCCTCCCGGGCCTCGGGACCCGTCAGACGGTCACAGCCGGACAATGGGGGTACGTCGGCAGCGGGCATCGCGACGGTGAGCACTTCTGGGCGGAACTCGCCCGGCAGCGCGTCTCCGCTGCCCGCCGGCTCGCACGCCAGCAGCAGCACCCAAGTCCGCGGGATGGGGGCGGCTGCCCATGAACGTAGTGGAGTGGCCGGCGCCAATGCGACGCACCCCGAAGGGGCCGCGAAGCGGTTGGGGCCGGCGACGCCACCCCTTTGCAGAGTGAGCACCCCGATCCCGAGGTCGTCGGAAGCTCCCAAGCGTACGATCGGGACGTGTCGATCGGACCCCTGATCAAAGACCTTCGTGAAGCGGCCGGACTCTCCCAATCGGAGCTTGCCGACGTCCTTTGCGATCTCTCCGGCAGGCCGACAGTCACCCGAGAAACGGTCTCACGCTGGGAGAACAGCAAGCGCAATCCAACGTTCTGGCTACCGTTCCTGGCCGAAGCGCTGGACGTCCCTCTGAGTGTCTTGGAGTTCGGGGAAGTGAGAAGACGTACGTTCGTCGTCGGCACCGCTCTCGGCGCGTTGAGCCCGATGATTCCGCCGACCACCAGAAACACAGCAGCAGAGATCGTGACATCGATCGCGAGCGGCGACCCCAGCCCACTGGCCACCGTCCAGACCTCGCACGAAACCGATCTACTCATCTCGCGCTTCGCCTCACAGGACACGGCGACCGTGCGCCATCTCGTCCGATGGCTTGACGAGGGACCGCCCGTCCTGCGCGTCAACGCATGCGGGATCGTCGCGAAAACGTCGAAGATCGATTTGATCGACTCCGCGACACACGCGCTCCGGCGTGACGCTGAGATTCGTGACCTCTACATGTGGGCTGTCGGCAAACGCGTAGGTGACAACCCGAAAGCCCTGATCAAAGAGCTGTACAACCCCAAGGACGCCGGGGCCCGCTGATGCTCGGCGATGATGCTCCGTCAAGGCCCCGCCGAGTTGGTGACCCCGGCCCTTCGCGCCGCTCTACGATCTGAGCCGATCCCGGAGAACATCCGCACCATTGGCCTGATCCTGAACGGAGCAGATCCGTGCATCTGATCGAAATCAAGAACGCCGAACTGATGGAGACCTTGCAGGCACGCGTCACGGAACTCGGCATCACGAACGGCGCTGTCGTCTCACTCATCGGCGCCGTCGACTCGTTCCGCATCTCCACCATGCCGGAGGACGACGCGACGAAAGACATCGTGACCGACTACGAACTACCCGCCGAGATGAGCGGCACCGGGGAGATTGTGGACGGCATGCCGCACATCCACGCCGTTATGGCAGTACAGGGTGACAGGGGCATAGCAGGTCATCTCCACGCCGCATCGGTAGGGACCTGGTTCGCCCGCGTCTACATTCAGCCGTTCTAGGAGAAATGTCGGCGAGTGGCCACCCTCCCTGGCCACTCCTCGAGCGTAGGCAAGGGCGTTCCCTGGGAATGTGCTTGCAGCGACCCAGGACACTCCCGCTGCGGGCACAACAGATGCCCCTGGAACGAGCACTGGGAGGAGTCAAACAATGGCCGCAGGCTGGAGGGTAGACCGCCGAGAGGAACAAGCCGACCGCCACCGTACTTACCTGGCGAAACTGGTGCCCTTACTCGAGGAGCAGGGCCTCTCCACCCTCATCACGAAAACGATCAAGCTGTCCGTGGCGGGCGGCGACTACAAAACTCCCACATCCATGCTGGACTTCTACCCTCCGGAACTGGACGTCTGGAGCGCCGACGGAACGCCGGTCACGACCATCGCCATCGACGAGGGACGCGCCAGCGAAACCCCGTACTACACCTACCGGCGGCGCGGCGGCGACCCCCCGCAAGTGCTGTGCCCCATCGACGCCCCTGGCGACGGCGCACAGTCGGTAGCCGCGATGGCCAAGGCAGGACCCGAGCGGTAAGCCCGGTTGCCGTGTACCCCTACATCCGCCACGACCCACCGGAAGATCAACGGCAAGCGAACCCGGACACCGTCAAGCGGGTCCGCTCCGCAGTGGCGGACATCGTAGAGACCGAACGGCGACGGCACCGGGCTGAGGGCCTGGTGCACTCATGGGACCTCAACCGTGAGGACCTCGACAAGGCGGCCGTCTCGTTGGGCATCCCCCCGGTGTCCGATGAGGAGTGGGGCACGATCCTGGCCGCGCGCGGTAAGCCAGACCAACCACCCCCTGATCACATCGTGCTGGATGGGTGAGGGCGTAAGTAGTCCGGCGCGATGGAGCCCCCCACCGGGGAAGCGATGGTGGGGGCTCATCCATGCTTGGCAAATTTGCTACGGACAGTTCCCCCGGGTTCCCGATGGACCGGCGCGAAGCGCCGGGCCTTCGATCGCCCCCGACCCCGTGTGGAGACAAGCCACCGCATGGCGATCGTAGGGCTGTACCTGATGAACGCGTAGGGACGCCTGCCATCCCTGCTAGTAGTAGGTGTAGACGGGGACCGAGAGAGTGGTGTACCGGCCCTGTGCCTCTGTCACCCTGACAAGGGTGAACGCCGCAGCGCGTGTGACGTTCCAGGTGTGCGCGGCCAGCACCCACGGGGAGCTACAGGCCAGCTGCGTACCCGGCTGGAGCATAACCGGCTGGAGCCGAGACGGTCCGCAGTCGGTCGTGCCGTACTCCGGAAAGGAGATGAGCGATACCAGTTCCGTCAGCTGGATGGCCTGGTCCGTATTGTTGATCACCGTCGACAGGCCCCGGCGCTGGTCACCTTCTGCCTCGGTGCAGGTGACGATCAGAATGTTGGGAGTATCTGCCCGCAGTTGCTGCTGCGCACAGTCCACGGTGCTGGCATGAGCTGGGCCGGCGAGGCCCAGGGTGGCAACGCCGGCCGCCGCGAACATGAGAATCAGGCTCTTGGTCAAGATTCGCATGTGGTACCTCCACTTTGGACATCATCGATGTGTTATCGAAACATCCATCGGGCCGTTCGTACCATCCCTTCATGTCTTCAGGGCCGGCGCCGTAGCTGCCAGACGTGTATGGCTCCGCGACTCCCGGCCAACATGACCTCCTCAACCGGCTGCGCCGTGTCGCCGGCAACCAGCCAAGCCGGCAGCGTGCGCCGCCGCCCGGCGGCACCGGCCGTGAAACTTCCACGGAGGCCCGTCCCGCCAGCGTTTCGCGCGGCGCAGGGTGTCCACCGCCTCTAGGCCGGTAGCTTGATCAGCCCTCACGTCGACATCTCTTGTAGTGCAAGGCTGCTCACGTGCGGCGGTCGGTGCTCCCGGCCGGGACCGACCTGAAGGGGCGCACGCCCGGCCGGGAGGGCACCGGCCGCGCGGCGCGCTTGCGCGCCGCCTTGACCCTGTAGAGAAGGTCCTCGCCGGAGAAGGGTCTAGCCCAAGATCCGCGCCGGGGTTGCCGGGAATCCTGGGCCGGGATGCGGGTGGAACCGCTGGTCTACGCCTCGCCGGTTGTCAGGCCGATCGGGCAGGAGACGCCGGTGCCGCCGATGCCGCAGTAGCCGTTCTTATTGCGGTGGAGGTACTGCTGGTGGTAGTCCTCGGCTGGGTAGAAGGTGGGGGCTGGGCGGATTTCTGTGGTGATTTGGGGGTGGCCGGCCTTGGTCAGGGCCTGCTGGTAGGTGTCTCGGCTTGTTTCGGCGGACTTTTGCTGGGCTTCGGTGTGGGTGTAGATGGCGCTGCGGTACTGGGTGCCTACGTCGTTGCCTTGGCGCATGCCTTGGGTGGGGTCGTGGGACTCCCAGAAGACCTTGAGGAGTTCCTCGTAGGTGACTTCTGTGGGGTTGTAGACGACGCGGACGGCTTCGGTGTGGGCGGTTTGGCCGGTGCAGACCTCTTCGTAGGTGGGGTTGGGGGTGTGGCCGCCTTGGTAGCCGACCAGGGTGGTCACTACGCCTGGGGTTTGCCAGAACTTGCGTTCGGCGCCCCAGAAGCAGCCGAGGCCGAAGTCGGCGATCTCGGTGCCCTCGGGGTAGGGCGGGGCCAGGGGGGTGTCCAGGACGGCGTGGCGCTCGGGGAGGGGGATGGGGTCGGAGCGACCGGGGAGCGCTTCGTCGGGGGTGACCATGGACGTCTTGTGCTTGGCGAAGAGCCAACCCATTTGGGGCACCTCCGTTGGGATCAGGGTTGCACTGGGAGTAACCGCTGGGGGGACTGACTTGTTCCCTGGGATTAGCGATGCTTAACAGTAGGGCAATGCGTTACTTATTTGTGGTTAAGGAGTCTACAGAGGAAGATGGCGGTTATGCCTGACTCACGACGTGGTGTCCTGTTCGGTGCGGCGGCGTACACCATGTGGGGGCTCTTCCCTCTGTACTGGCCGTTGCTCCGGCCTACGGGGGCGGTGGAGATCCTCGCGCACCGCATCGCCTGGTCGCTCGTCGTGGTGCTCGGGGTGTTGCTGGTGCGGCGGCACTGGTCGTGGATCAGGACGATCGTGCGGCGGCCGAGGACGTTGCTGCTGCTCACCCTCGCGGCCATGGCGGTGACGGTCAACTGGGGGCTGTACATCTACGCGGTGAACAGCGGGCATGTGGTGGAGAGTTCACTCGGGTACTTCATCAACCCTCTGGTGAACGTGCTGTTCGGCGTGCTGGTGTTCCGGGAGCGGATGCGGCGCTGGCAGTGGGTCGCGGTGGGGCTCGGCGCGCTGGCGGTGGTGGTGCTGAGTGTGGACTACGGGCGGCCGCCGTGGATCGCATTGGTGCTGGCGGCGAGTTTCGGCACGTACGGGCTGCTCAAGAAGTCCGCGGGGGTGGGTGCGGCGGAGAGCCTGGCGGTGGAGACGCTGGTGCTTCTCGGGCCGGCGCTCGGCTACCTGCTGGTCCTGGAGTTCCAGGGGGCGGGGACCTTCGCCGGGTACGGGGTCTGGCACGCGGTGCTGCTGGCCGGCGCGGGGCTCGTGACGGCGGTGCCGCTGATGATGTTCACCGCGGCGGCGATCCGGGTGCCGCTCACCGTGCTCGGGCTGCTGCAGTACATCGCGCCCATCCTGCAGTTCCTGTGCGGCGTGCTGGTCGCGCGCGAGGTCATGCCGATGAGCCGGTGGGTCGGCTTCGCGGTGATCTGGGCGGCGCTGGCAGTGTTCAGCTGGGACAGCCTGCGTCACACGCGGGCGGCACGGCGCCGCGCCGCGCGGCCCGCGGAGCCTGTGGCGCCCCTCGGACGGGTGCCTCAGCCCGAGCGGTCGGCCACGTAGGAGCACAGCGCGAGCAGCGCCTCGCGGGCCGGGATGTCCGGCAGGGCCAGCAGGTCCAGCCGGGCCCGCTCCACCCATGACATCAGCTCGGCCCGTGCCCGGTCCATCGCGGGGTCGGCGCGCAGCAGCGCCACCGCCTCCGCGACGTGCTCCTCGGGCACCGGGCCGCTGAGCAGCTCCCGCAGCCGCGCGTTGCCGGGCTCCTCGGACGCCAGCACGTACAGCACGGGGAGGGTGCGGACGCCCTCGCGCAGGTCCGTACCGGGGGTCTTGCCGCTCTCCCCCGCCGACGACGCCACGTCGAGCAGGTCGTCGCCGAGCTGCCACGCCACGCCGATCGCCTCGCAGGCGCTGGTGAGCCGCTCCACCACCGCGGCGGGCGCCCCGGCGAGCATCGCGCCGAACCGGCCGGAGGTGGCGATCAGGGAGCCGGTCTTGTCGGCCAGCACCTCGAGATAGTGGGTGACGTCGTCCACGCCGGGCCGCGGGCCGATGGTCTCGCGGATCTGCCCGCGCACCAGCCGGGAGAACGTGCGCGCCTGGATGCGCACCAGCTCGGGCCCGAGGTCGGCGAGGATCTCGGACGCCTGGGCGAACAGGTAGTCGCCGGTGAGGATGGCCACGGTGTTGTCCCACCGGGCGTTGGCGGACGGCGAGCCCCGGCGCACCGGGGCCTCGTCCATCACGTCGTCGTGGTAGAGCGTCGCCAGGTGGGTCAGCTCGATCACCACGGCCCCGGGCACGACACCCGGGGCGCTCGAGTCGCCGAAGTGCGAGGCCAGCAGCACGATCATCGCGCGGAAGCGCTTGCCCCCCGCCTCGATGAGGTGCTTGGACGCCTCCGCGACGAAGGCGTCCTCACTGTCGGCGGATGCCCGCAGTAGCTTCTCGACGGCGTCGAGACCGCTGGCGATGTCCGCTGCCAGTCCCTCGTCGATGAAAGGCAGGTCGACTACGGGCGGCGCGGCCATGAGACTCCTATCGAACGAACAACGACTGCGCGGCCGAGTGCGCCAGGTCGAGCACCGGCTGCGGGAAGACCCCGAGGACTACGGTAGCCGCAGCCGAAAGGGCGACCACAGCCGCGGTCCCCATGCTGGGCACCGCGATGGTCGGCCCCTCGGGCGCGGGGTCGCTGAAGAACATCAGCACGATGACGCGGACGTAGAAGAACGCCGCCATCGCCGAGGTGACCACACCCACGATGACCAGGGTCGTCGCGCCGCCGGCCACCGCGGGGGCGAACACCGCGTACTTGCCGAAGAACCCGGACGTGAGCGGGATGCCGGCGAAGGCGAGCAGGAACAGGGCGAAGATGCCCGCCAGCGCGGGCGACCTCTTGCCGAGGCCGGCCCACCGGGACAGGTGTCCCGCCTCGCCACCCGCGTCGCGCACCATGGTGACGACCGCGAAGGCGCCGACCGTCGCGAACCCGTAAGCCACCAGGTAGAACAGGATGCCGCCGAGCGCCGCGGCGTTCTGCTGCAGGTTGCCGGTGGCCACCACCGCGACCAGCAGGAAGCCGGTGTGCGCGATCGAGGAGTACGCCAGCATGCGCTTGATGTCGGTCTGGGTGATCGCCAGGATGGCGCCGATCACCATGGTGAGGATGGCGACGGCCCACAACACCGGCTGCCAGATCTCGTCCAGGTTGCCGAGCCCCACCCAGAACACCCGCAGCAGCGCGCCGAACGCGGCGATCAGCGTGCCGGACGCCATCAGCGCGGTGATCGGCGTGGGCGAGCCCTGGTACACGTCCGGCTTCCACGCCTGGAACGGCGCGGCACCGATCTTGAAGAGCAGCCCGACGCCCAGCATCGCGGCGCCGATATAGAGCAGGTTGTCCTGCCCGAGCTGCGTGCTGATCATCTGCTGCAGCGCGCCGAGGTCCACCGAGCCCGCGAAGCCGTACAGCAGCGCGGTGCCGTAGAGGAAGAACGCCGAGGAGAAGGCGCCGAGCAGGAAGTACTTCATGGCCGCCTCCTGGGACAGGAGTCGGCGGCGCCGCGCGAGGCCGCACAGCAGGTACAGCGGCAGGGACATGACCTCGAGGGCCACGAACATGATCAGCAGGTCGTTGGAGGCCGGGAACAGCATCATGCCGCCGACCGCGAACAGCACCAGCGGGTAGATCTCGGTGTGCGCGCCGCCCTGGCTGATCGCCTGGTCCTCCTCGGCGCTGCCGGGCACGGCCGACGCCTGGGCCACGAAGTGGTCGTCGTCGTTGACCAGCAGCACGCTGACGATCGCGAGCAGCAGGATGGCGCCCCACACGAACAGCGACGGCCCGTCCACCGCGACCGCGCCCATGGCGGCGGCCTCGCGCACCCCCTGCGTGCCCTGCCAGACGGTCAGCGCGAACGCCCCGATCAGGGACAGCAGCGTGATGGGCATCTGCAGGGACTTGCGCAGGTAGCGCGGCGTGAACGCCTCCACGAGCACCCCGGCGACGGCCGCGCCGAACACCAGGAGCAGCGGGGACAGCGTCCCGTACTCGATCGTCGGCGCGGGGATGGGCGCGAGGGCGAGCAGGCTCATTCTCCTGGCCCCTTCTGGTCGGCAGCCGCGGGTATGGCCGGGGTGAACTGCGGTGCCTGCACGCTGGTGAGAGTGTGCTGGACCGCGGGGTTGATCACGTCGAGCAGCGGCTTGGGGAAGAACCCGAAGCCGATGAGCAGGGCGATGAGCGGCGCCACCACGAACTTCTCGCGGAGGTTGAGGTCCGCCATGCCACGCACCTGCTCGGTCGCGGGCCCGCCCATCATGCGCTGGTACATCCACAGGATGTACACGGCCGCGAGCACCATGCCGGCCAGCGCGATGATCGCGGGCACGAGGTACCGCTCGTAGGTGCCGATCAGCACCATGAACTCGCTGACGAACGTCGAGAGGCCGGGCAGCGACAACGACGACAGGCCGGCGATCAGGAAGGTGCCCGCGAGCACCGGGGCGACCTTCTGCACCCCGCCGTAGTCGGCGATGTACTGCGAGCCGCGCCGGTGGATGAGGAACCCGGCGAGCAGGAACAGCGCCCCGGTGGAGAAGCCGTGGTTCACCATGTACAGCGTGGCGCCGGAGCCGGCGTCGGCGGTCAGCGCGAACACGCCCATCGTGATGAAGCCGAAGTGCGAGATCGAGGTGTAGGCGATGAGCCGCTTCATGTCGGTCTGCCCGATGGCCACGATCGCGCCGTACACGATGCCGATGACGCTGAGCGCGATGATCACCGGGGTGAAGAACTTGGCGGCGTCCGGGAACAGCTCCAGGCAGAACCGCAGCATGCCGTAGGTGCCGACCTTGTCCAGAACGCCGACCAGCAGCACGGCCGCCCCGGCGGGCGCCTGCGCGGCGGCGTCGGGCAGCCAGGTGTGGAACGGCCACAGCGGCGCCTTCACCGCGAAGGCGATGAAGAACCCGAGGAACAGCCACTTCTGCGTGTCAGGGTCGGTGATCGCCCCGATCAGCTCGGGCTGCAGGAACGTGTTCTTCGCGGCGAGGTGGTACAGCGCGATCACCGCGACCAGCATGAGCAGGCCGCCGAACAGCGAGTACAGCAGGAACTTGACCGCCGCGTACGACCGCTGCGCGCCGCCGTAGGACCCGATCATGAAGTACATCGGGATCAGCATGGCCTCGAAGAACACGTAGAACAGGAAGACGTCGGTCGCCGCGAAGACGCCGATCATCATCGCTTCGAGCACCAGGATGAGCGCGAAGTACGTCTTGACCGACCGCTTGGCGTCCGGCCGCTCGGCGTCGTGCCAGGAGGCCAGCACCACGACCGGCACCAGCACCGCGGCCAGCGCGATCAGCACCAGCGCGATGCCGTCCACCGCGACGGCGTAGTGCACGCCGAACGCCGGGATCCAGTCGTGGACCTCGCTGAACTGCTGGCGCGCCCCCGACGGGTCGAACTGTGCCGCCATGGCGAGCGTCAGCGCAAGCACGACCAGCGACACCGCGAGCGTGAGCTGCTTGGCGAGCTTGTCGTTGCCCTTGGGCACCGCAGCCACCGCCAGCGCGCCCAGCACGGGCACGCCCATCAGGATTGAGAGCCAGGGCATCACAGGTTCCCTACGAAGAACAGTGCGCCGACCAGGAGTGCGGCACCGAAGAATATCGACAAGGCGTACGAGCGGACGAACCCGGTCTGCACGCGGCGCAGGCGCCCGGAGGTGCCGCCGATCGTCGCCGCGAGACCGTTGACGAGGCCGTCGATGCCTCGGTTGTCGAAGAACACCGCGAGCCGGGTCAGCCACTGGCCGGGACGCATGAACAGCGCCTCGTTCAGGGCGTCGCCGTACAGGTCGCGCCGGGCGAAGACCGTGAGGAACGACCCGCGGGGGGCCACGACGGGCACCGGCGCCCGGCCGTACCGCATCCACGCGTACACCGCGCCGACGGCGACCAGCGCCAGGGTGGCGAGGCCGGGCACGCTGAGCGCGTGGAACACCGGCAGTTCCTCGGGACGCCCGACGGCGGGCGACAGGAACTCCATGAACCGGTTGCCGACGATGAGGAACGCGCCACCGAAGACGGAGCCGACCGAGAGCAGGATCAGCGGCCAGGTCATCACGGACGGCGACTCGTGCGGGTGGGCGTCCTTCTCCCAGCGGCGGGTGCCGTGGAAGGTCATGAAGAACAGGCGCGACATGTAGAAGCCGGTGATGCCGGCGCCGATCACGGCGAGCCAGCCCAGGATCGGGTTGTGCTCCATCGCGGCCTCGATGATGCCGTCCTTGGTCCAGTAACCGGACAGCAGCGGGAAGCCGATGATCGCGAGGTAGCCCAGCCCGAACGTGATCCAGGTGATCTTCATGACCGAGGACAGGCCGCCGTACTTGCGCATGTCGACCTCGTCGTTCATGGCGTGCATCACCGAGCCCGCGCCGAGGAACATCGAGGCCTTGAAGAAGCCGTGCGCGATGAGGTGGGCGATGGCCAGGGCGTACCCGACCGGGCCGAGGCCGGCGGCGAGCATCATGTAGCCGATCTGCGACATCGTGGAGCCCGCGAGGGCCTTCTTGATGTCGTCCTTGGCGGTACCGATGATCGCACCGGCGAGCAGCGTGGCCACGCCGACGATGGTGACGACGAGCTGCGCGGTGGGCGCGCCCTCGAAGATGGCGCCGGAGCGCACCACGAGGTAGACGCCGGCGGTGACCATGGTGGCCGCGTGGATGAGCGCGGAGACCGGGGTCGGGCCCTCCATGGCGTCGAGGAGCCAGGACTGCAGCGGGAGCTGCGCGGACTTGCCGCACGCGCCGAGCAGGAGCGCGAGACCGATCAGGGTGAGCGTGCCCTGGGACGCCTCGCCCGCGTGCTGGAACACCGGGCCGTACGAGATGGTGCCGAACGTCGTGAAGATCACGAAGATGCCGAGCGCGAGGCCCATGTCGCCGACGCGGTTGACCACGAAGGCCTTCTTGGCGGCGGTCGCGGCCGTCGGCTTGTGCTGCCAGAAGCCGATCAGCAGGTACGACGCGAGACCCACGCCCTCCCAGCCGATGTACAGGCCGAGGTAGTTGTCGGCCAGCACCAGCAGGAGCATCGCGGCGACGAAGAGGTTCAGGTAGCCGAAGAACCGCCGCCGGCCCGGGTCGTGGGCCATGTAGCCGATCGAGTAGATGTGGATCAGCGACCCGACTCCGGTGATCAGCAGGGCGAACGAGATCGACAGCGGGTCCAGCAGCAGGCCCATCTTCACCTGGAGCGACGCGCCGGCGGGCAGGAAGTCGTACAGCTCGACGAGCCTGCGGCGCTGGTCGGCTCCGAGGCCGAGCAACTCGAAGAGGACGAGCGCGGCCACCACGAACGACCCGAGCGACATCGCGACGCCGACGAGGTGACCGAAGCGGTCGGTGCGGCGGCCGCCCAGCAGGAGGATCGCGGCGCCGAGCAGCGGCAGGGCGATCATCAGCCAGGACGCGCCGATCACTCCACCGGAGTGCTGGACGATCTCAGCGGGTTCCACGGCCACCTCTTAGTACTTCAGCAGGTTGGCGTCGTCGACCGACGCGGACCTGCGGGTTCGGAAGATCGTCACGATGATCGCCAGACCCACGACCACCTCGGCGGCCGCCACGATCATCACGAAGAACGCGATCACCTGGCCCTCCAGGTTGCCGTGCTGGCGGGCGAACGCGACGAAGGCCAGGTTGCAGGCGTTCAGCATGAGCTCGACGCACATGAACACCACGATGGCGTTGCGGCGCACCAGCACGCCGACGCCGCCGATGGCGAACAGCAGCGCGGAGAGCACCAGGTAGTGGGTGGTCACTTGCCTTCCTCCTCGACGTGACCGTCGGCGGTGGCGGTCCGCGCCGCGGCCGGGCTCCCCGGCTCGACCGGGTCGGCGGCGGCCTTGGAGCCGCCGGCGACGTTCCTGATCGCCTGGGCGAGCCGCGGGTCGTCCGGCAGATGGCGGTCCTCGACGTCGTGCCGGGCGATGACCCGGTTGACCGACAGCTCCGACACCGTGCCGTCCGGCAGCAGCGCCGGCATGTCGATGGCGTTGTGCCGGGCGTAGGTGCCGGGGCCGGGCAGCGGCGCCGGGTGCCCGCTGAGGAACCGGGCGCGGGACAGGTCCTTCTGCGTCGGCTTCGGCGCGGACCGCTCGCGGTGCGCCAGCACCATCGCGCCGAGCGCGGCGGTGATGAGCAGCGCGGAGGTGACCTCGAACGCGAAGACGTACCGGGTGAAGATCAGCGACGCCAGGCTCGGCACGTTGCCGCCGTTCGCCTGCACCGCGCCGCCCAGCCCGGCGGCCCCGCCGAACGCGACGTTGCCGAGGCCGGCCGCGAGCAGCACGGCGAAGCCGAGCCCGGCGACGAAGGCCCAGAACCGCTGGCCGCGGATCGTCTCGACCAGCGAGTCGGAGGAGTCCACGCCGACCAGCATCAGCACGAACAGGAAGAGCATCATGACCGCGCCGGTGTACACGATGATCTGCACCACGGCGAGGAACGGGGCGTCCTGGACGGCGTAGAGCACCGCGAGCGAGAGCATGACCACGCCCAGCATGAGGGCGGAGTAGACCGCCTTCCTGCTGAAGACGAGCCCGAACGCGGCGGCCACCGAGACGACGGCCAGCACCCAGAACGTGATGGTCTCACCCATTGCTACGGCCCAACCGGTAGTAGTCCTCTTCGGTCTCGCCGAGGCGCATGGGGTGCGGCGGCGTCTCCATGCCGGGGGCCAGCGGCGCGAGCAGCATCTCCTTGGTGTAGATGAGGCTCTCGCGGCTGGAGTCGGCGAGCTCGTACTCGTTGGTCATGGTGAGCGCCCGGGTGGGGCACGCCTCGATGCACAACCCGCACAGGATGCAGCGCAGGTAGTTGATCTGGTACGTGCGGCCGTACCGCTCGCCCGGGGAGTAGCGCTCCTCGTCGGTGTTGTCCGCGCCCTCCACGAAGATGGCGTCCGCGGGACAGGCCCAGGCGCACAGCTCGCACCCGACGCACTTCTCCAGCCCGTCCGGCCACCGGTTCAACTGGTGGCGACCGTGGAACCGGGGCGCGGTCGGCCGCTTCTCCTCCGGGTAGTTGGTCGTCACCGGCTTCTTGAACATGTGGTGGAAGGTCACGCCGAACCCCTTCACGGGGTTCAGGAAATCAGTTAGTCCCACTGGGGACCTCCTTGCGTCCGTTGACGCCGTGGTAGTGCGGCAGGTCAAGCGCGGGCACCGGGAAGCCGCCCGCGGTGGGCTCCTCGGCGAGCTGCTCGAACTCGGCCTGGACCTGCTCGGCCTGGGCCTCCCTGCGGCGCTGGTTGACCGTGTCGAACCAGAAGTAGATCGCCAGGCATCCGACCACGACCACCGCCGCGATGACCATCACCAGCGACCGGTCGGCCTGCGGGACCTGCATGGCGCGGAAGCTGGCCACGAGCAGGATCCACGCGAGGTTCAGCGGGATCAGCACCTTCCAGCCGAAGGCCATGAGCTGGTCGTACCTGATGCGGGGCAGCGAGGCGCGCACCCAGATGAAGAACGAGAACACCAGCACGAGCTTGATGAAGAACCACAACATCGGCCACCAGCCGGTGTTGGCGCCGTCCCACAGCGATATCGGCCACGGGGCCCGCCAGCCGCCGAGGAAGAGCGTGATGCTCAGGGCGGACACGGTGAACACGTTGACGTACTCGGCCAGCATGAACATCGCGAACTTCAGCGACGAGGAGTACTCGGTGTGGAAGCCGCCGACCAGCTCGCCCTCACCCTCGGGCAGGTCGAACGGCACCCGGTTGGTCTCGCCGAGCATCGTGATCACGTAGATCAGGAACGACGGGATGAGCAGCACCGCGTACCAGGACGGCAGCGGGATGTCGAGCCCGAACATGTTCCAGGTGTTGCCCGACGCCTGCTTGGCCACGATCTCGGACGTGGACAGCGTGCCGGCGAAGATGAACACCGCGACGAACGAGAGCCCCATCGCGATCTCGTACGAGATCACCTGGGCGGTGGAGCGCAGGCCGCCGAGCACCGCGTACGGCGAGCGGGAGCCCCAGCCGGCGAGCACGATGCCGTACACGCCGATCGAGGCCATGGCGAGCACCAGCAGCACCGCGACCGGCAGGTCGGTGAGCTGCAGCGGGGTGCGCACCCCGAACATCGACACCACGGGCCCGAACGGGATGACGGCGAACGACAGGAACGCCGGGACCGCGATGATGATCGGGGCGAGGATGTAGATGACCTTGTCGACGGTGCGCGGGAGGATGTCCTCCTTCAGCCCCATCTTGATGCCGTCCGCCACCGACTGCAGCAGGCCGAACTTGCCGGCCCGGTTGGGGCCGTAGCGGTGCTGCATGCGCGAGATGAGCTTGCGCTCGGTCCACACGCCGAACAGCACACCCAGCATCAAGAACACGAAGATGAACAGCGCCTTGATGATGGAGATCCACAGTGGATCCTTGCCGAAGTCGGCCAGGGTGGGGCCGACCGGCTCGGCCGGTGCGGCCAGCAAGAGACTCATTCCGCGCTCCCGATCTCGACGACGTCCCCGGACACCGCGCGCAGGTCCCGGGTCACCGAGCACCCGGGTGAGTTGGCCGGCACCCACACGACGCGGTCGGGCAGGTCGGCCACCCGCACGGGCAGGCTGACCGTACCGCCTTCGGTGGTGATCGTGACCTTACCGCCGGGCACCACGCCGATCTCGGCCGCGGTGGTCTCCGACAGCAGCGCCTCGACCGGCTTGCCGGTGCCCGCGAGGTACGGCTCGCCGTCCTGCAGGCGCCCCGCGTCGATGAGCAGGTGCCAGGTGGCGAGCACGGCCTGACCGGCCCGCGGCTCGGGGTGCACGCCGCCGCTGACGGCGGGGCCGCTCGGCCGGGCGCCGCGCCAGGCGCCGAGGGCGGCCAGCTCGCGGCGGGCGGCGGCGGTGTCGGGCAGCCCGAGGTGGACGTCCATGTGGTCGCTGATCGCGGCGATGGCGCCGAGGTCGCTCATGAGGCCGGGGACCTCGATGGCCCGCTCGAAGGTGCGGCCGCGGCCCTCCCAGTCGACGAACGTGCCGCTCTTCTCCGACACCGCGGCGACGGGCAGCACGACGTCGGCCCGGTCGGTGACGGCGCTCGCCCGCATCTCCAGGGCGACGATGAACGGGGTGTTCTCCAGGGCCGCGAGCGCGGCCTCGGGGTCGGGCAGGTCGTAGGGGTCCACGCCGCCGACCACCAGCGCGTCCAGGTCGCCGGTGAGCGCGGCGGCCAGGATGGCGGCGGTGTCGCGGCCCGGGGCGGCCGGCACGGAGGAGACGTTCCAGGCGCGGGCCACCTCGGCGCGTGCGGCCTCGTCGGTGACCGGGCGGCCGATCGGCAGCAGGCCGGGCAGCGCACCGGCCTCGACGGCCCCGCGCTCACCGGCCCGGCGCGGCACCCAGGCCAGCCGGGCGCCGGTGACGGCGGCCAGCCGGACGACGGCCGACAGCGCGCCGCGGGAGGTGGCGAGCCGCTCGCCGACCAGGATGACCGCCCCGGACTTGCCGAGCGCCTCGGCGGCGGGCGAGGAGTCGGAGATCAGGTCGCCGATGGCCTCGGCCTCGGTGCCGGGCAGGGCGCGCAGCAGCGTGCCGCCCATCTTGG
The DNA here is from genome assembly GCF_039871875.1 of Sphaerisporangium sp. B11E5. Taxonomy (NCBI): domain Bacteria; kingdom Bacillati; phylum Actinomycetota; class Actinomycetes; order Streptosporangiales; family Streptosporangiaceae; genus Sphaerisporangium; species Sphaerisporangium sp. B11E5. The sequence goes on from NZ_JBDPMD010000021.1 coordinate 28,561, forward strand.
CGAGGCTCTCGGTCGCGAACGGCGCGATGGAGAAGACCCGCAGGCCGTGCTTGCGCCACGCCTTGCGCAGGCGCAGGAAGACGATCGGCGACTCCTCCTCGGGCTCGAACCCGGCGAGCAGGACGGCCGGCGCCTTCTCCAGGTCGGCGTAGGAGACCTCGATGCCCTTGCCCGCGACGGCGTGGGCGAGGAACTCGGCCTCCTCCTGCGAGTGGGCCCGCGCGCGGAAGTCGACGTCGTTGGTGCCGAGGGCGATGCGGGCGAACTTGGCGTACGCGTAGGCGTCCTCGACGGTGGCGCGTCCGCCGACCAGCACACCGGCCCGGCCGCGGGCCCTGGCGAGCCCAACGGCTGCGGCCGTGAGGGCCTCGGGCCAGGAGGCGGGCCGCAGCAGGCCGTCCTCGTCGCGGACCAGCGGGGAGCGCAGGCGGTCGGGCTCGGTGGCGTAGGAGAACGCCCACCGGCCCTTGTCGCAGTTCCACTCCTCGTTGACCTGCGGGTCGTCCCCGGCCAGGCGGCGGGTGACCCGGCCGCGGCGGTGGTCGGTGCGTAGGGAGCAGCCGCTGGCGCAGTGCTCGCAGGCGCTCGGCGTGGACACCAGGTCGAACGGCCGGGCCCGGAACCGGTAGGCCGCGCCGGTGAGCGCGCCGACCGGGCAGATCTGGATGGTGTTGCCGGAGTAGTACGACTGGAAGGGCTCGCCGTCGGCGACGCCGACCTGCTCGGCGGCGCCCCGCTCGAAGAAGTCGATCAGCGGGTCGCCCGCGATCTCGTCGGAGAACCGGATGCAGCGGGCGCACTGGATGCACCGCTCGCGGTCCAGCAGCACCTCGGTGGACAGCGGGATCGGCTTCTCGAAGGTGCGCTTGTCCTCGGTGAACCGCGACTCGCCCTGGCCGTTCGACATGGCCTGGTTCTGCAGGGGGCACTCGCCGCCCTTGTCGCAGACCGGGCAGTCGAGCGGGTGGTTCATCAGCAGCAGCTCCATCACGCCGCGCTGCGCCTTCTCGGCCACCGGCGAGGTGAGCTGGGTCTGCACCACCATGCCCTCGGTGCACACGATGGTGCAGGACGCGGCGGGCTTGGGCATGCCCTCGATGGTCACCAGGCACTGGCGGCAGGCGCCGACCGGGTCCAGCAGGGGGTGGTCGCAGAAGCGCGGGATCTGGATGCCGAGCAGCTCGGCGGCCCTGATCAGCAGCGTGCCCTTGGGCACGGCGATCTGGAACCCGTCGATGGTGAGGTTCACCATCTCCACGGGCTGCTCGATCTGCCCCTCCGGCGTCGTCTGAACGGTCATGCGGTCCCCCACACGGTGGACGCCGCCGGGTCGAACGGGCATCCGCCGATCTCGAAGTGCTTGAGGTATTCGTCGCGGAAGTGCTTCACCGACGAGTGGATCGGGCTGGTGGCGCCGTCGCCGAGGGCGCAGAACGACCGTCCGAGGATGTTGTCGGCGATGTCGGTGATGGTGGTCAGGTCCTCTTCGGTGCCCTGGCCCTTCTCCAGCCGCCGTAGCACCTGCTTGAGCCAGTAGGTGCCCTCCCGGCAGGGGGTGCACTTGCCGCAGGACTCGTGGGCGTAGAACTCGGTCCACCGCAGCACGGCTCGCACCACGCAGGTCGTCTCGTCGAAGATCTGCAGGGCCCGGGTGCCGAGCATCGAGCCCTTGGCGCCGACCGACTCGAAGTCGAGCGGCACGTCGAGGTGCTCGTCGGTGAAGATCGGGGTGGAGGAGCCGCCGGGGGTCCAGAACTTGAGCCGGTGCCCGGCCCGCACGCCGCCCGCCATGTCGAGCAGCTCGCGCAGGGTGATGCCGAGCGGCGCCTCGTACTGGCCGGGGCGGGTGACGTGGCCGCTCAGGGAGAAGATGCCGAAGCCCTTGGACCGCTCGGTGCCCATGCCGGCGAACCAGTCGGCGCCGTTGGCGATGATGCTGGGAACGCTGGCCACCGACTCGACGTTGTTGATGACGGTGGGACACGCGTACAGGCCCGCGACGGCGGGGAAGGGGGGCTTGAGGCGAGGTTGACCCCGGTAGCCCTCCAGCGAGTCCAGCAGCGCCGTCTCCTCGCCGCAGATGTACGCCCCGGCGCCGGTGTGCACCACCAGCTCCAGGTCGTACCCCGAGCCGAGGATGTCGGTGCCGAGGTAGCCCTTCTCGTACGCCTCGCGCACGGCCGCCTGCACCCGCCGCACGACGTGCAGCACCTCGCCGCGGATGTAGATGAAGGCCTGGTTGGCGCGGATGGCGTAGGAGGTGATGATGACGCCCTCGACCAGCGAGTGGGGGTTGGCCATCATCAGCGGGATGTCCTTGCAGGTGCCCGGCTCGGACTCGTCGGCGTTGACCACCAGGTAGTGCGGCTTGCCGTCGCCCTGCGGGATGAAGCCCCACTTCATGCCGGTGGGGAAGCCCGCGCCGCCGCGCCCGCGCAGACCGGAGTCCTTCACGGCCTTGATGATGGCGTCGGGGTCCATGCCGAGCGCCTTGCGCGCCGCGGAGTACTCCCCGTAGCCGTCCAGGGTGAAGGAGTCGGCCTGGTCCCAGTTGGCGGTGAGGACCGGCGTCAGCGTGGTCATTCCGAGGCCCCCTTCGGCGCCGTCCATCCGTTGGCCTTGGCGATCTTGAGGCCCTCGAGCGACGGGCCGGCCGCCGAGGGACCCTCGCCCGCCTGCCCGTCCGGCAGGCCGGCCAGCACCCGCGAGGCCTCCTTGAACGAGCACAGGCGCCCGGGGCCGCGGGTCGGCTTGACCTCCTTGCCGGCGCGCAGGTCGTCCACGAGCTGCTTGGCCGACTCGGGGGTCTGGTTGTCGAAGAACTCCCAGTTGACCATCATGACCGGCGCGAAGTCGCAAGCGGCGTTGCACTCCAGCCGCTCCAGCGACACCTTGCCGTCCGCGGTGGTCTCGCCGTTGCCGACGCCGGCGTGCTCGGTGAGCTCGTCCCAGATCTGGTCGCCGCCCATGATCGCGCACAGCGCGTTGATGCAGACGCCGACGTGGAACTCGCCCGCGGGCTTGCGCTTGTACATCGTGTAGAACGTCGACACGCCCACGACCTCGGCCTTGGTGAGCCCGAGCATCTCGGCGCAGAACTCCTGCCCGGCGTCGGAGACGTAGCCCTCCTCGGACTGCACCAGATGGAGCAGGGGCAGCAGCGCCGAGCGGGTCCTCGGGTAGCGGCCGATGATCTCTTTGGCGTCCCGTTCGAGACGCTCGCGGACTTCCGGCGAGTAGGTCGTCACCGGTCCACACCTCCCATGACCGGGTCGATCGACGCGACCGCGGCGATGACGTCGGCAACCATGCCGCCTTCGCAGGTGGCGGGCACCGCCTGCAGGTTCGTGAAGGACGGGTCGCGGAAGTGCACGCGGTACGGCCGGGTGCCGCCGTCGCTCACCACGTGCGCCCCGAGCTCGCCGCGCGGCGACTCGACCGCCGCGTACGCCTGGCCGGCCGGGACGCGGAAGCCCTCGGTGACCAGCTTGAAGTGGTGGATGAGCGCCTCCATGGAGGAGCTCATGATGTGGGCGATGTGGTCGGGGGAGTTGCCGAGGCCGTCGGGGCCGAGCGCGAGCTGCGCGGGCCACCCGATCTTCTTGTCCTCGATCATGACGGGCTTGCCCTTGAGCTCGGAGCCCGACAGCCGGTCCAGCGCCTGGCCGATGATCTTGAGGGACTCCTCCATCTCGGCCACGCGCACGAGGTAGCGGCCGTAGACGTCGCAGGAGGTCTGCGTCGGCACGTCGAAGTCGTAGGTCTCGTAGCCGCTGTACGGCTGCGACTTGCGAAGGTCCCAGGGCAGGCCCGCCGCGCGCAGCATGGGGCCGGTGACGCCGAGGGCCATGCAGCCGGTGAGGTCGAGGTAGGCGACGTCCTTGGTGCGGCGGACGTAGGCGGGGTTGGCGTCGAGGAGCTTGCGCATCTCCTTGATGCGGCCCGGCATGACCTTGAGGAACTCGCCGATCTTGTCGACCGCGCCGGCGGGGAGGTCCACCGAGACGCCGCCCGGGCGCACGTACGCCATGTTCATGCGCAGGCCGGTGATGTACTCGAACAGGTCGAGCACCATCTCACGCTCGCGGAACCCGAACAGCATGGGGGTGGTGGCGCCGAGCTCCAGGCCGAACGTCGCGATGGCCACCAGGTGGGAGCTGATGCGGTTGAGCTCCATCATCATGACGCGGATGGCCTGCGCTCTGGCCGGCACCCGGTCGGTGATGCCGAGCAACTGCTCCACCGCCATGCAGTACGCCGCCTCGTTGAAGATCGGCGAGAGGTAGTCCATGCGGGTGACGAACGTGACCCCCTGGGTCCACGTCCGGAACTCCATGTTCTTCTCGATGCCGGTGTGGAGGTAGCCGATGACGGTGCGGGCCTCGGTGACGCTCTCGCCGTCCAGGGTCAGCACGAGCCGCAGCACGCCGTGGGTGGACGGGTGCTGGGGGCCCATGTTGATGACGAGGCGCTCCTCGGAGGACTCGGCGACCGCGTCGACGACCTGGTCCCAGTCCTGGCCGTTGACGTTGTAGACCCGGCCCTCGGTGGCGTCGTCGTCGCGGCGGTCGGTGTCGCCGTCGTGCACGGTGGTCATGCGTACGACCTCCTCTGGTCCGGCGCGGGGATGGTGGCGCCGCGGTACTCCACCGGGATGCCGCCGAGCGGGTAGTCCTTGCGCTGCGGGTGGCCGTCCCAGTCGTCCGGCATCTCGATGCGGGTCAGCGCCGGGTGGCCGTCGAAGACGATGCCGAAGAAGTCGTAGGTCTCGCGTTCGTGCCAGTCGTGGGTCGGGTAGATCGACACCGTGGACGGCACGTGCGGGTCGGCGTCGGGGCAGGAGACCTCGACGCGGACGCGGCGGTTGAACGTGATCGAGCACAGGTGGTAGACGGCGCGCAGCTCGGCGCCGGTCTCCTCGGGGTAGTGCACGCCGGAGACACCGAGCGACAACTCGAAGCGCAGCGCGGGGTCGTCGCGCAGGTGGCTCATCACCTCGGTGAGCCGCTCGCGCGCGACGTGCAGGGTGAGCTCGCCGCGGTCCACCACGACCCGCTCCACCATGCCGGCGAAGGTCTCACCGGCCGCGCGCTCCAGGGCGTCGGCCACCTCGTCGAAGTAGCCGCCGTACGGGCGGGCGCTCCCCGGCTTCGGGGGGCGGCGCACCACCAGGCGGCCGTACCCGGAGGTGTCGCCGGTGCCTGTGACACCGAACATGCCGTGCCTGGCGACCGGCTCCTCCGGTACGCCCGGAAGGTTGTCGCTGCTCATTTCGGGCTCCCCTGATCGATGAGCGGAAGCGACCGCAGAGCCTGCTGCTCCAGCTCCTCGATCTGCTTGGCGCGATGCGCGCCGAACTTCATGTTCTGGATCTTGTCGTGCAGCTTCACGATGGCGTCGATGAGCATCTCGGGGCGGGGCGGGCAGCCCGGCAGGTAGATGTCCACCGGCACGACGTGGTCCACGCCCTGCACGATCGCGTAGTTGTTGAACATGCCGCCGCTGGAGGCGCACACGCCCATCGCGATGACCCACTTCGGCTCGGCCATCTGGTCGTAGATCTGGCGCAGCACCGGCGCCATCTTCTGCGACAGCCGCCCGGCCACGATCATCAGGTCGGCCTGGCGGGGCGAGGCGGAGGCCCGCTCCATGCCGAACCGCGCCAGGTCGTGGTTCGGCCCGCCGGTCGCCATCAGCTCGATGGCGCAGCAGGCCAGGCCGAACGTCGCCGGCCAGACCGAGTTCTTGCGCGCCCAGCCCGCCGCCTGCTCCACCGTGGACAGGACGAACCCGCTCGGCAGTTTCTCTTCGAGACCCATCTCAGTGCTTCCTCCCGCGCGCCGAAGGCACGCCGCCTCTCAGTCCCAGTCCAGGCCGCGGCGACGCCACACGTAGGCGTACGCGACCAGGACGGTGACGATGAACAGCACCATCTCGATCAGACCGAAGACACCGAGATTGTCGAAGGCCACGGCCCACGGGTACAGGAAGATGATCTCGATGTCGAAGACGATGAAGAGCATGGCAGTGATCATGTACTTCAGCGGGAACCGGCCGCCGCCCACGGGCTGCGGAGTCGGCTCGATGCCGCACTCGTAGGCGTCGAGCTTGGCGCGGTTCCATCGCTTCGGCCCTGTGAAGGGCGCGATGCCCACAGAGAAGACCGCGAAACCGGCCGCGAGAACCGCCAGCACCACGATCGGCACGTACAGTTCCATCGCTTATCCGTCTCCTCTGTCTCTCGTGGTTCTTCTGTGTCCGAGCGCGCGGGCGCCTCTCGACCGGTTGCTGAGTCTAGGCACGGCGATCATCTGTCTTCGTTCCGGGTGTCTGGTCATGCCGGCGGCGTCACCTTCGACAGGGCGTTGATCAGCCGGTCCGACGCGTCACCCCGCCGGTCCGTGAGATTAGCAAGGAGCTTCAGCGCGAACCGCATCAGAGTGGGGTGAGGGAGCCCGTGCCGCGTCAGGAAGGCCATCACGCCGGGTTTGCCGATCGCCTCGACGAACAGCCGGCCGAGGGTGAAGTAGCCGCCGTAGGCGTCCTTCAGCACCTGCGGGTAGGCACGCAGCAGGCGCTCGCGCTGGGCGGGTGTGGCGGCGGCCAGCGCGCCGGCGACGACGCCCGCCGCGATCCTGCCGGTCTCCATGGCGTACGCGATGCCCTCGCCGTTGAACGGGTTGATCATGCCGCCGGCGTCGCCGACCAGCACCAGGCCCTTGGTGTAGTGCGGCTGGCGGTTGAAGGCCATCGGCAGCGCGGCGCCGCGCACCGGGCCGGTCATGTTCTCCTCGGTGTAGCCCCACTCGGCGGGCATGTTCTTCACCCAGCGGCGCAGCAGGTCGCGGTAGTCGAGGTTCTGGAACGACTCGCTGGTGTTGAGCAGGCCGAGGCCGACGTTGCTCGTGCCGTCGCCGACGCCGAAGATCCAGCCGTAGCCGGGCAGCAGCCGCGCGCGGCCGTCGTCGCCGGTGTCCCACAGCTCCAGCCACGACTCCAGGTAGTCGTCGTCGTGCCGGGGGCTGGTGAAGTAGGTGCGCACCGCGACGCCCATCGGCCGGTCGCCGCGCCGGTGCAGGCCCATGGACAGCGACAGCCGCGTGGAGTTGCCGTCGGCCGCGACGACCAGGCGCGAGCGGTACGTCACCGGCTCGCCGTCCTTCTTCGCGGTCACGCCGATGATGTGGCCGCTGCGCAGGTCCAGCACCGGGCCGGTGACGTTGACGCCCTGCAGCAGCCGGGCGCCGCCCGCCTCGGCTCGCTCAGCGAGGATCTTGTCGAAGTCCAGGCGCGTGCGGACCAGCCCGAAATCGGGATAGCTGGACAACTCGGGCCACGGCAGCTCCATGCGGTGACCGCCGCCGATCACGCGAAGGCCCTTGTTCCTGATCCAGCCGGGGCTGTCGATGTCGACGCCCATGGCGATCAGTTCTTTCACCGCGCGCGGCGTGAGACCGTCCCCGCAGACCTTCTCGCGGGGGAAGCGGGTCTTCTCCAGCAGCAGCACGTCGAAGCCGGCCTGTGCGAGGTAGTAGGCCGTGGTCGAACCCGCTGGTCCGGCACCGACGACGATGACGTCGGCGTCCATCGCGGGGGCTGACTCGCTCACGGGACCTGTCCTGTCCTGGGTGTTCGAGGGCCTTCAAGGTTCGGGGCCTTCGTGCCTTTGTGAACTACTTCACAAACTTGTCGGCGGAAGTCTAGCCCTTTTCCCCTGCCCTGTGTCAGATGGAGCTTACCTACTCTCCACGGCCGGTTTGACGGCCCGGTGGAGTGCCACGATCCCGAGGGAAAGATTGCGCCACCGCACGCCCTCCCAGCCCGCCCGCCCGATGATCCGCGCGAGCCCCGCCTGGTCGGGCCAGGCCCGGATCGACTCGGCGAGATAGACGTAGGAGTCGGGGTTGGAGCTGACCGCGCGGGCCACCGGCGGCAGCAGTTTCATGAGGTACTGGCTGTACACGAGGTCGAACGAGCGGACCGGGGGCCGGGAGAACTCGCACACCACCAGCCGGCCGCCGGGACGGGTGACCCGCAGCATCTCGCGCAGCGCCCCCTCGGTGTCCTGCACGTTGCGCAGACCGAACGAGATGGTGACGGCGTCGAACACCGCGTCGCCGAATGGAAGTCTCAGCGCGTCACCCCCGACGAAGGTGATGCCGTTCGCCCCGCCGGCCTCATCGGACACACCCGACCCGCCGTGCCGCTCGGCGCCCGCGCGCAACATGCCGAGGGAGAAGTCGCACGCGACGGCCCGCGCGCCGAGGGTGGTGAAGGCGTCGGTCGAGGTGCCCGTGCCGGCGGCGAGGTCCAGGACGAGCTCCCCGGGACCGGCGTCCACCGCCGCGGCGGTCGCCTTGCGCCAGTAGCGGTCCTGGCCGAGGGAGAGCACATCGTTGACCAGGTCGTAGCGCCGGGCCGTGCGATCGAACATCGCCGCGATCTCCCGCGGCTGTTTGTCCAGCGATGCACGTGTCATGCGTTCAGCTTAGTGGGACCAGGCGATCGACCCAAAGTGACCACCTCGTCACGCTCCGTCTGCTAGGACTTGGCAAATGTTTACCGGAAAATCGCCCGTGCGGCGGGTGCTGCCCGCCGCCGCGCTGCTCGCCGGGCTGGTCCCGCTCGCGCTCGCCGCACCGGCGGACGCCGGCCCGGTGCCCCACGACCGCGTCGTGTCCGCCGATCCGGCCGCCAACACGCCGCACGTGCTGGACGGCATCGTCAACGCCTTCGCGATCGCCGGGCGCACCGTCGTCGTCGGCGGGTCGTTCAGCAAGGTGCGGGAGGCCGGCGGCACGGCGCGGCTGCCGAGGAGCAACATCTTCGCGTTCGACCTCGCCACCGGGCGGGTCGACCGCCGCTTCGCTCCGCGGCTGGAGGGGGCGGTCGCCGCGCTCGCCGCGGGCGCCGACGGCACGGTGTACGCGGGCGGGTCGTTCTTCGCGCCGGGCGGCGGCGTGGGCCTGACGCGGCTGCGCCTGGCCGACGGGGCGCCCGTGCCCGGCTTCGCGGCGCCGGTGCGCGGGGGCGACGTCTCCTCGCTGGTGCTCCACGGCCGTCATCTGTACGTCGGCGGCGACTTCAGCGGCGTCGGGCGCGCCATGCGTCCCGCGCTCGCCCGGCTGGACGCCGCGACCGGCGCGGTGGACCCGGCGTTCACCGTCACGCCCGGCGGCGGGCTCAGCGCGCTCAAGGTGCACGCCATGGCGATGTCCGGCCGCGTGCTCGGGGTCATCGGGTCGTTCACCACCCTCGACGGGCAGCGCCGTCCCCAGGTGGGCCTGATCGACGTCGGCGCGGCGCGGCCCAGGGTCGCGGCCTGGCGCACCGAGGCGTACGCGGCCCGCTGCAAGGACGTCTTCCCTTATTACGTACGAGGTCTGGATTTCTCCCCCGACGGCCAGTACTTCGTCGTCGTCACGACAGGCGGCGCGGGCGGTGTCCGCAAGCTCTGTGATTCGGCCGCCCGATTCGAAATATCGGCGCGCGGCGCGGCGCGGCCCACGTGGGTCAACCACACCGGGGGCGACTCGCTCTACTCGGTGGCGGTCACCGGGGCCGCGGTGTACGTCGGCGGGCACCAGCGCTGGCTGGACAACCCACGGGGAAGGGACTCGGCCGGCCCCGGCGCGGTGGCGCGGCCGGGCATCGGCGCGATCGATCCGGTCACCGGACGGGCACTGCCGTGGAATCCCACCAGAGAGCGCGGCATAGGGGTGAAAGCGTTCCTCGCCGACAAAAGCGGCCTTCTCCTCGGAAGCGACACCACGCGGCTCGGACACGAGTACCATGCCCGGGTCGGCATGTTCCCGCTCTTCTAGCCCTTGTGGCGCTCACTGATCTGCCGGCTCACCGCGTCCCGCTGCCCCGACAGCAGCACGTAACTGGCGACCCCGCTGATCGCAAAACTGATCACGAGCAGCCAGAGAGGGTTGTGGAGGCCGATCAGATAGAGCACACCGAGGGTGACCGCGAACAGTCCGAGGCGTGACGCGGTGTAAACGAGAATCGGTCGCACAAGGTCGAGGTTACGCCACCCCGTGCTGGAGCGGTCTACCCCCGCCACCCCACGGGACACCGATTTCGCAGGTGGAGCTTTACAGCGCTCGCTTCGCATCGGGAGCGAGCACTGCTAGTGTTCCCAACACGGCGCTTATGTAAAGAAACACCCACGAGCGCCCCAAAGAGGCTCTATCATATAACAAACGGGCAGTCAGCTGATAACAACCCGTGATCTTTCAAGCTAAATCACGGATATATCAGATTTCGCTCGGCAAACTGGATACCTGTCCGCCCGCTTCGAGGTGCGGGATGCGAGGGGGAGAGATTGTGGAGAGTAGCAGCGAGCGTCTGCTGACCCCTGGAGAGGTGGCCGCCCTCTTCCGGGTCGATCCAAAAACGGTGACGCGCTGGGCGGCGGCCGGTCGCATCAGCAGTATCCGTACCCCCGGAGGGCACCGGCGTTTCCGAGAGTCGGAGGTGCACGCCCTCCTGCGTGGCGAGGAAGTCCTCACGGCCGACAGGCCTAGCGGCGACTCACCGCGTGTCTGAACCACCGGTGCGAGCCCGCCGAGCACGAAGCCCGGTGATCTCGATCCGGCCGTGTACCACCCGGTGATCCTGCGTGCCCCCCGGAAGCCGCAGGGTCACTGTTCTTTTTACGGACGTCCTTAAATGCTTTAAATGCGTATCACTAATCCGAAGGGCCGCCATTGGCGCTCCTTCGGGGCCCCCCGAAGCCCGCCCGTGGACCGCTCAACGGTCGGAGCCGGCCTGCGTCTCCTTGAACGCCAGGAATTCCCGTTCCAGGTCGTCGTTCTCCTCCCGCCACCGGCGCCGCCGCTCGGCGTCCTGCTCCTCGGTGATCGACTCGGCGAGCCAGCGCTCGTAGTCGGGGTCGCTCGGGGCCACCTCCAGGTAGGCGTTGCCGATCAGACGGCCGTCGCCGCTGGTGAGGGAACGCGGGATCCGCAACGTCCCGTCCGCGAGCCGGATGACGTACATGGCGGATCACCTAGATTCCGTAACGCCGGTTGAAGAACAGCATGACGTTGAGCGCGGCGCGCGTGTCGCCGCCCAGCATGTCCACCAGCGCGGGGCGCTGCCGCGAGGCGATGGCGGCGAAGGCGTCCGCGAAGAACTCCTTGCGGCCGAGGCCCCCGGGCTGCTTGTGGAACGTCGAGGCCAGCAGAGGGCCGCACTCGTCGTACAGGGCGGCGAACTCGGGCGAGTCGGACACCCAGTCGCCCGGGGGCGCGTCGATGTCGTCGAGCGCGTGACCCGTCTCGTGCATCATCACGTCGGGCGTGGGCGACGGCCGGTCCCCGACGACGATCTTGCGGTCGCCGTACGCGCCCGCGCAGATGTCCCACGTCGCCTTTCCCGACGGCAGCGGCGCGCCCCGCAGATAACCCATGTCGTCCAGATCGGGCACTCCCCCGGGCCCGACGTAGATGCCGTCGAGCCCGACCGCCAGAAGCGACTTCAGCCTCTCAGGGAGCCGGGAGAGGCTCTCGATGGCACGCACCGCGTCCGGGGACGGCGGGCCGTACGACGCGTCCCATTGACGGTGCAGTATTCGTTCCAAGGGGCCACAATGTCGTAACCCATCACGGAGGTCGGGAGTGTCAGGAGAGTTGGGCTGCGCGAGCGGCGGTTCGTCGTCCAGCTCGAAGTCGCGCCAGATGTACTGCGGCCGGTCCACCACCGGCGCGGTGACCGCCCCCGGGGCGTCCGTGCGCGGCCGGTCGCCCTGCCAGAACGACTCGGCCTGACGGCTCTCCCTGCGCCCTGACCTGCGGTTCTCCCTGCGATCCTGGCGGTCGCCCCGCCCGGCGTCGCCGCGGCGGTCGCCCGTGCCGTCGCCAGGCCGGGAGTCGGCCGCGGGGCGGGTGTCCGGCGCGTCCGGGCCCTCCCGCGGGGTCTCCGAGCGGTACGGGGACGCGGACGGCCCACGCTGCCGCCAGCGCGGCCCCCTGCGGTGGCGACCCTTGTCGCCGGAGTACGCCGTCAAGGCGCCGTGTGTGCCGGGACGAGGGGGGACATCGGCGGGCACCTCTCCGTGCTGGGCTTCGCGGCGGTCACGGTCCACCGTACGACGGAGCAGGGCGGGAAGCCATCAGGAATGTCCTATGGCGATGAATCCCGGCGTCCCCGGTGTCGCCCCCGAAAACACGATCTACCGCAGAATGGCTTACGCTGCCGACATGCCTAGCGTGCTTCTCGGCCTGGCGCTGTTGGCCTTCTGGCTCTACTGCCTGTTCGACGTCATCACGACACCGGAGCAAGATGTAAGAAACCTGCCCAAGATGCTGTGGGTCCTCATCACCGTCCTGCTGCCCGGCCTCGGCGGCCTTCTGTGGCTGCTGCTCGGGCGCCCGCTCAGCGAGCAGACGGTGCGGCGCCGGGCCGCGGGGCCCGGACGGCCCCGGCCCTCGGTTCCCCGCGGCCCCGACGACGACCCCGACTTCCTGCGCGACCTCGACCGCCGCATGCGGCGCGAGGAAGACTAGACCCGCCTGCTTCCCCTGCTTCCCCGCTTACCCGGTCTCCCGGCCTCTGAGCCCTGTCCCCGCTCAGGGCACCTGCGCGTAGGAGTGCAGGCCCGACAGGAAGATGTTCACCCCGACCAGGTTGAACATCAGACACGCGAACGCCACGAGCTGCACGATCGTGGCGGCCCGTCCCCGCCAGCCCGCGGTGGCCCGTGCGTGCAGGTAAGCCGCGTAGGCGATCCACGTGATGAACGACCAGACCTCCTTGGGGTCCCAGCCCCAGTAGCGGCCCCACGCCTTGTCCGCCCACAGGGCGCCGGCGATGACGGCGAACGTCCACACGGGGAAGGCGAACACGACGGCCTTGTGCGCCACGGCCTCCAGCTCCGCGCGGGAGGGCAGGCGCGACGGGCCGTCCTTGCGGGCGAGGTACAACACGCCGGACACCCCGGCGACGATGAACAGACCGCTGGCGAGGATGGCGGCGGTGACGTGGATGGCGATCCAGTACGAGTTCAGGGCGGGCACCACCGGCCCGGCCTGCACGTGGAGGTAGCGGACCGCGAAGCCCAGCCCGAGCGCGGCGGCGAGCGTCACGAAAGCGCCAAGGAAGCGCACGGGCTGGCGGGTCTGCATCACGAGGAACGCCGTCACGGCGGCCAGGCAGATGGCCACCACGAACTCGTACATGTTGCCCCACGGCCAGCGGGCCACCGCGACGCCGCGGCCGATCACGGCGCCGAGGTTGGCCGCCCAGCCGAGCCAGGTGAGGGCCACCGCGGCCGTGCCGGCCCTGACCGCCCACGCGGGCGGCTCAGGAGCCTCAGGGGCCTTCGCGTCCCCGGCGTCCGTGCCGGGGACCCCCGCGTCCGTGCCGGAGGCGCCTGGGCCGCCGTCCGCGCCCACCGTGACCGGCACGCGGCCCTCGGCGGGCACCTCCGCGCGCACGCGGCCGAAACCGAGGTCCAGGGCGTAGGCGATCATCGCGAACACGTACAGCAGGACGGTCACCAGGATCAGCTGGTCGCTGAGCGTGGCGAGCCCCGGGTCAGTGGGCATCCTTCACTCCTTGACGCGTGGCGGCCTCGCGGCCGGGCAGCCCGGAAAGGGCGGTGACGAGCTGGGTGAACTCCTCGGCGAACGCGGCGCCGCCACCCTCGGTGCGGGGCAGCCCGCCCACCTCGGCAGGGCCGCCGTCCTCGGGGACGCGCACCCAGACGCGGCGGCGCCGCACGGTGAGCGACAACACCAGGCCGAGCACGGCGAACGTGGCGGCGAGCAGCGCGGGCACCCGCCCGGGGTCGTACGCGATCTGCAGGCTGATCCACTCGCGCACGCCGGCGAGCCGGATCGTGCCCGCGCCGCCGGGCAGGGTCAGCGACTCCCCGACGGCGAGCGGCTTGGTCTTGTCCCCCATCACCAGCGGCTTCAGCTTGGTGGTGTCGAGCCGGTACACCGACTGGGGCGCGCCGTTGCGGAGCCCGAGATCACCGGAGAACGCGAACACCTGGATCGCCGGGTTCGCCGCGCCGGGGAACACCGAGATCCACGAGCCGTCGGCGGCCGGCACCGCGGTCGGCAGGAACCGCACCAGGAAGCCGAGCTGCTCGGGCTCGGCGTCCGGCGCCTTGATGACGCACTCGGAGGTGTAGGTGGTCTGGTCGACCGGCAGGCACGGCACCGGGCCGTCGAACGCCACCTGGCCCTTGCCGTCGGTGACCTTGAAAACGGGGGCGTATCCGTGCCCGAGCAGGTACGTCTGGGTGCCGTTGACGTCCAACGGCTCGTTGACCTTCAGGTCGTAGGGCCGCTCGGCCGCCCCCGGGCGGTCGGCGACCGTCAGGCGGGCGGAGAAGTCCAGCGGCTGGCCGCGGCGTTCCCCCGCGGCGACGTAGGTGGCCTGGAAGTCCTTCAGAGTGAACGAGAACGGCTCCAGGGCGGCGGCCGAGACCCGCTGGCCGGGGATGTAGCGGTCGTAGGCGGCCACGGTGTTGGCGAAGCCGTTGCCCTCGACCACCAGCACGTTGCCGCGGTAGCCGAACAGGCCGCCGAGGCCGACGGCCAGTAGCATGGCGAGCAGCGCGGCGTGGAACAGCAGGTTGCCGGTCTCGCGCAGGTAGCCCTTCTCCGCGGCCACCCAGCCGGGCCCGGTGACCGTGCGCCAGCGCCTGCCGCGCAGCGCCGCAGCGTACTGCTCCACGGTCACCCCGCGGGCATCGAGCACGGTGTGGCGGGGCAGGCGGGACAGGTTGCGCGGGGCGGAGGGCGGGGGGCGGCGGAGCTCGCGGACGTGCGCGGCCGCGCGGGGCAGCACGCAGCCGGCCAGCGAGACGAACAGCAGCAGGTACGTCGCGGCGAACCACGGAGCGGTGAAGACGTCGAACAGGGACAGGCGGTCCAGCCAGCGGGCCGTGCCGGGGCTGTCCTGGAAGTACTTCGTGACCTGCTCGGGGCTGATCGAACGCTGCGGGAAGATCGAACCGGGCACCGAGGCCAGGGCGAACAGAAACAAAAGGATGAGCGCCGTGCGCATCGACGTGAGCAGGCGCCAGCCCCAGCGCAGCCAGCCCGCCACGCCGAGGCCCTTCGCGGTCGTCGTCGTCATCAGATCACCGGCTCGAATCCGCCGACCCAGCCCTGGATCGCGGCGATGAACTGCCCCCACAGGCCGGTCACCAGCAGGACACCCACCAGCACCAGCATGCCGCCGCCCAGCCGGGTGATCAGGCGGCTGTGCGCCCGCACCGCGGCGAAGGCCGTCAGGGCCTTGCGGTACAGCAGCGCCGCCAGGACGAACGGCAGGCCGAGGCCGAGGGCGTAGGCGAGGGCCAGCAGCGCGCCGCGGGCCGCGCTCGCCTGGTCGAGGGACAGAGTGAGGACGGTGGACAGGGTGGGGCCGATACAGGGCGTCCAGCCGAGGCCGAACACCACGCCGAGCAGCGGCGCGCCCGCTAGGCCCGCCGCCGGGAAGCGGTGCACGCGGACGTCGCGCTGCAGGCCCGGCAGGAGACCGATGAACGCCAGCCCGAGCACGATGGTCAGGGCGCCGAGCACCCGGGTGATCACCTCGGCGTTGCCGAGCAGCAGGGCGCCCACCCCGCCGAACAGGGCCCCGCCGAGCACGAACACCAGCGAGAAGCCGAGCACGAACAGGGCGCTGCCCGCGACCATCCTGCCCCGGCGGGGGTCGCCGCTCATGCCGGTGACGTACGACAGGTAGCCGGGGACCAGCGGCAACACGCACGGCGACAGGAACGACACCACCCCCGCGGCCACCGCCACCGGCACCGCGAGCACAAGGGAGCCGGCCGCTATGGTGCCGGCCAGGTCACCGCTCATCGCTGACCTTGGTCACGGCGTCCATCAGGTCCGAGTACTTGACCTCGCCGAGCGCCCGCGCGGCCACCCGTCCCTGCCGGTCGATCACCAGGGTGGAGGGGATCGCCGCGGGGTTCACCATGCCGTGGAACGCCAGCGCGACCTTGCCCGGCTGGTCGAACAGGCTCGGGTACCCCGGTTTCTGTGTGCGCTGGAAGGCCAGGGCCTGCGCCCGGTCGTCCTTGAAGTCGACACCGAGGAAGGTCACGCCCCTGGCCTTGGTCTTCTCCGCGACGTCCTTGAGCACCGGCGCCTCGCTGCGGCACGGGCCGCACCACGACGCCCAGAAGTTCAGCACGACCACCTGGCCCTTGTGGTCGGCGAGCCGCGCCCGCCGTCCCTCCAGGGTCTCGCCCTCGATGGCGGGGGCGGCCTTGCGCTCCCCGGCGGTGAACACCTGGACCGCGCCGTCGCCCGCGACGAACCGGGTGTCGCCCGACTGCGGCTGCGCCGACGGGTTACCCGCGCAGCCCGCGAGAACCGCCATGAGAAGCACGGCGGTCAGGGCTCGTGACTTCGCGAACACGGCGCCAGGATCTCCTTGCACTACAACCGGTAGAGCGCCTCAACCCTACCCATCCCGCGCGGTGCCCCGGAAATCGGGGGCCTCGGCCTCAGCGGCGGCCGCGGCCGTCCATGCCGGGCGGCCTGAGCAGGGCCCCCGCGGGTTCGCTGTAGCCGACGCTGGTGAGACGGTCGCCGTCGAAGGTGAAGCTGGTGACGCTGGCCAGGGCGCACTGGCGGCGGCGCGGGTCGTGCCAGAGGCGGCGGCGCTCGGCGGCCTGCCGGATGGTCCAGATGGGGAGCTGGTGACTGACCAGCACGGCCTCGTGGCCGCGTGCCTCGGCGCGGGCGTCGTCGATCACCGAGCGCATGCGGCGCACGATCTCGACGTACGGCTCACCCCAGGACGGTTTGCTCGGGTTCCAGAAGTGACGGTAGTGCCGGGGGACGCGGAACATCGCCCCCAGGGCGAGCCCTTCGAAGATGTTGCCGGCCTCGAGGAGCCGATCGTCGGTGCGCACGGTGAGACCGAGGGCGTCGGCGAGGGGGATGGCCGTCTCCTGGGCACGCTCGAGGGGGGAGCAGAGCACGAGGGTGATGTCACGTCCGGAAAGCGCCTTGGCCACCATGTCGGCCATGGAGCGGCCCGTCTCCGAGAGGTGGTAACCGGGCAGACGGCCGTACAGCAGGCCCTCCGGGTTGTGCACCTCCGCGTGCCGGAGCAGGTGAACAACGGTGCTGGCAGTCATAACGGACACAGCCTACTGGTCGGCATGTGTGAGGACCCGCCCCGACACAGCCGACGGACTCACCTCCCGCAACACGTCCACAGCGGCCCTGATCGCCGGCCGCCGCGCCGCGTCCGTACGCCACAACGCGTAGATCCGCCGGGTCGGCCGCGGCCGCACCGGGACGACCCGCACCTCAGGCGGCAGCACCCCCCGCCCGAGACGCGGCACCACCGTGCAGCCGAGCCCCGCCCCCACCAGCGCGATCTGCGTCGGGTACTCGTCCGCCACACAGGAGAAGTCGGGTTCGAGGGACGCCGTGCGCAGCGTGAACACCAGCCAGTCATGGCAGACGGTCCCCGGCGAGGAGCTGATCCACCGCTCCCCGCGCAGATCGGCCAGGTCGATCTCCTTGTGCCCCGCCAGGGGGTGCCCCGCAGGCAACACCACATCGACCACGTCGTCGAACAGCGTCGCCCGGGACAGGCCCTCAGGTGTCGCCATGGGCCGGTTCAGCCAGTCCTGCACGACCGCCAGATCCAGCTCGCCCCGCGCCACCTCCCGGACCTGCCGCTCCGGCTCCCGCTCGTACAGCACCACGTCGAGCTCCGGGTGCCGCATCGTGAGCTCCTTCAGCGCCTGCGGCATCAGCCCCCGGGCGGCCGTGGGGAACGCCGCCACCGACAGCCGTCCGACCACGGCCCCCCGGAGCGCCTCGAAGTCGGCCTCCGCCGTCTCCACCAACGCCAGGATGCGCTCGGCGTGCTGCGCCAGCACCCCCGCCGCGTCCGTGAGCCGGACCCCCCGCCCACTGCGTTCCAGCAGCGTGGCCCCCGTCTCCCTCTCGAGCTTGGCCAGTTGCTGCGAGATCGCGGACGGGGTGACCATGAGCGCCTCGGCCGCCGCGCCGACCGACCCGTAGGTCGCCACCGCGTGGAGGGCCTTGAGCCTGTGGAGATCGAGCATACAGCGATGCTAAACGATGGATTCTCTTTGAGACAGTAATTCTGAAGTCGATGTCTTTCCGCAGGGTAGGGTCAGCCCCACCCCTGATACGGGTACTCGCCGCATTCCCGTCATCCAGCGATCATTCATAGCCTTTGGTCCATGACCGACTGGCTCATTGGACTGATGGAGAACCTCGGGGCGCCGGGGGCCGGCCTGGCCATCGCACTGGAGAACCTCTTCCCACCCCTCCCCAGCGAAGTGATCCTTCCCCTGGCCGGCTTCACCGCCTCCCAGGGCGACATGGACCTCCTCGACGCGGTCGTGTGGACCACCCTGGGATCCGTCGTCGGAGCGCTCGCGCTGTACTGGATAGGCGCGCTGCTCGGCCGCGAACGCACCCTCGCCCTCGCCGCCCGCATCCCCCTGCTGAGCATCTCCGACATCGAGAAGACCGAGGCGTGGTTCCTCAAACACGGCCGCAAAACGGTGTTCTTCGGCCGCATGATCCCCGTCTTCCGCAGCCTCATCTCGATCCCGGCCGGCGTGGAACGCATGCCCCTGACCGTGTTCACCCTCCTGACCACCGCCGGCAGCCTCATCTGGAACACCATTTTCATCCTCGCCGGCTATGCCCTGGGCGAGAAATGGTCCCTGGTCGAGACCTACGTAGGCACCGGCACCAACATCGTCATCGCCGTCGTGGCCCTGGCCGTCGTGGTCTTCGTCGTCAAACGCCTGAACGAACGCCGCAAGAACCGCCGCGCCTCCCAGACCTCCAGCTAGCCTGCCGGCGGTCGCTCAGGAGAGGGCCGCGGCGGCCGCTTTGGCCGCCGCCGGGAGGGCGTCGGTGACCTGGCTGAGGGCCTCCTCGGTGTGGGCCGCGGAGAGGAACCACGCCTCGTACGCCGACGGGGGCAGGTAGACCCCCTGGTCGAGCATGCTGTGGAAGAAGGCCCGGTACGCGGCGGGGTTCTGGGTCTGGGCGGTGGCGAAGTCGGTCACCGGGGTGTCGGTGAAGAAGACGGAGAAAAGATTGCCGGCCGTCTGGAGCCGGTGAGGCACCCCGGCGGCGGACAGGGCCTCGGTGGCGGCCTGGCCGACGACTGAGGCGGCGGCGTCCACACGGGTGTACACGTCAGGGGTGCAGGCGCGAAGTGTGGCGAGACCGGCGGCCACCGCCAGGGGATTACCGCTCAGCGTCCCCGCCTGGTAAACGGGCCCTTCAGGAGCCAGGTGCGACATGACGTCGGCACGCCCCCCGAAAGCGGCAGCGGGAAGGCCGCCCCCCATCACCTTGCCGAACGTCATCAGATCGGCCTCCACCGGTTCGAGCCCGTACCAGCCGGCCGCCGAGACACGGAACCCCGTGAGCACCTCGTCCATGATGAGCAGCGCCCCGTGGGTGGTGCACAGCTCGCGGAGCAGGGCGTTGAACCCCGGCCGCGGCGGCACGACACCCATGTTGGCCGGGCAGGCCTCGGTGATGACGCAGGCGATCTGGTCACCGTGGGTCGCGAACGCCTCGGCGACCGCCTCTGCGGAGTTGTACGGCAACACGATGGTGTCGGCGGCGGACGCCCCCGTCACCCCGGGCGAGTCCGGCAGCGCGAAGGTGACCACCCCCGACCCCGCGGCGGCGAGCAGCGCGTCCACGTGCCCGTGATAGCACCCGGCGAACTTGACCACCCGGGACCGCCCCGTCACCCCCCGCGCCAGCCGGACCGCCGACATGGTGGCCTCGGTACCGGAACTGACCAGCCGCACCCGCTCGACCGGCCCCACCCGCGAGACGATCTCCCCGGCCAACTCGACCTCACCCGCCGTCGCGGTCCCGAACGACGTCCCACGGGACAACGCCGAGGTGATCGCCTCCACGACCGCCGGATGCCGATGCCCAAGGATCATCGGCCCCCAGGAGCACACAAGATCGACATACCGATTGCCGTCCACATCGACGAGAAAGGCCCCGTCCCCCGACTCCATGAACCGCGGCGTCCCCCCCACCGCCCCGAACGCGCGGACAGGTGAGTTGACACCCCCCGGCACCAGACCACGGGCACGCTCGAACAGGCTCTCAGACACCTCGGTACGACTCACCCGTCCAGGGTAGTGCCGCCCCCACCCCGCCCCGAAAGAGCCCACCCCGGCCCTCTCCCACCGGCGGACCCCGTACGGCGGCGCCGAATTCGCCGTAACATGTCCCCCGCGTCGGCGCCGAAAGGGACCCGTATGGCGCAGGTGCCGACAGACATCGCGGCCGAGGCGACCGTGATCGGGCAGCCGTGCCCTGCCGCCGTAAGACGGCGCCGGATTCGCCATACCTCCTCCCACTGTGCGGGGGCGGAGCCCCGTCCCTGGGCTGGGGGTTCGGGCGGGAGCCCCGATGAACACAGTCCGAGCGGAGCGAGGCCCATTTCACGAGGCGGTGGCGGTCACGGGCGAAGGAGTGGCCGCCACCGGGAACGGTGGGGTCTTCGGGGGGTGCTGGGAGGCCGGGGTCAGTCGATGGCGTCGGCCAGGTGGTCCAGGACGTGCAGGGGGTCGGGGAGGGGGTGGGGGGTGGGGGGGCGGAGCCAGCGGGACGTGGTGCCGTCGGGGAGGGTTGAGGGTGGGGCCAGGACGTAGCTGTCGCGGCAGTGCCAGCGGAGGCCGGGGGTGTCCTCTATGGTCTCCGGGGCGTAGTCGAGGTGGCAGGACCACCATTCGTCCTCGTCCTCGGGGGCGCCTCGGGTGGCCACGAAGAAAAGGACCCGGTCGCCGTTGACGGCTACCGGGCCGGTGTCGAAGCCAGAGGCGTCCATCGCGGAGAGGGCGGTATGGCCGCCGGCGGCGGGGACGTCGAACACGTCGAAGACGCGGCCGGTGGGCAGGATGATGTTGGCCTCGGGGGTCTGGTCCCACCAGCGCTGCAACTGGGCGGTGTCGGTGGTGGCCATCATGCGCCAGGCGGGGGACACGGGGTGGGCGCCGGGGTCGGGGCAGCCCACGCGGTCACAGGAGCAGGCCCGCCGGCCTTCGCGCAGCGGGTGGGCACCAGGGACGGCGGCCCAGCCCAGTGCGGCGTAGTCGAGCACCGAGGTGATCGAGCGTGCCTTTCCGTGGGCACGGCTTCGCCGTTTCGCCCTGCGTGCCGCCAGCGGTACCCCCACCATCACGTTCCTTCCCACCCGGCCTTTCCCCGATGATGCCTGATGGCGCCCGCCCAAGGTGCGGCGACCCCCGGAAATGGCCCGTCAGGATAGTCCCCGGGCCACCTCAGTAGCCCAGTAGGTGAGGATCAGGTCGGCCCCGGCGCGCCGGATCGCCGTCAGCGACTCCATGATCGCGCGTTCCCTGTCGATCCAGCCGTTGGCCGCCGCGGCCTCGATCATGGCGTACTCGCCGCTCACCTGGTAGGCCGCCACCGGGACGTCCACGGCGTCGCGCACCTGCCGCAGGATGTCCAGGTAGGCCAGGGCCGGTTTGACCATGACGGCGTCCGCCCCCTCGGCGAGGTCGAGCGCGACCTCGCGCAGCGCCTCCCCCACCGGGCCGGCCGGGTCCTGCTGGTAGGCGCTGCGGTCACCGAACTGGGGCGCGCACTCGGCGGCGTCCCGGAAGGGGCCGTAGAACGCCGAGGCGTACTTGGCGGAGTACGCCAGGATGGGGATGTGGGGGAACCCCGCGCCGTCCAGCCCGGCGCGGATGGCCGCGACCTGGCCGTCCATCATGCCGCTCGGCGCGATCACCTGCGCCCCGGCCCGCGCCTGGGAGACCGCGACGGAGGCGTAGCGCTCCAGGGTGGCGTCGTTGTCCACCTCGCCCTCGGGCGTGAGCACACCGCAGTGCCCGTGGTCGGTGAACTCGTCCAGGCAGGTGTCGGTGATCACGACGATGGTGTCCCCGAGGTCGGACCGCAGGTCGGCCACCGCGCGCTGCACGATGCCTTCGGGGTCGTCGCCCGCCGAGCCCCGGGCGTCCTTGACGGCGGGGACGCCGAACAGGATGACCCCGCCGACCCCCGCCTCGGCGGCCTCGTGCGCGGCTTTGCGCAGCGAGTCGCGCGTGTGCTGCACCACGCCCGGCATGGAGGCGACCGGCTGGGGCTCGGTCACGTCCTCCTTGACGAACATCGGCAGCACCAGCTCGGCCGGGTGCAGCCGGGTGCCCGCCACCATGCGGCGCAGCGACGCGGTACGGCGCAGCCGCCGCGGCCGGGCCACCGGGAACTCCGCGTTCGGCATCATGTCTTCGGTTTCTCCCTTCGCCGCCGCGGACACCGGCGACGGACCGTGGGTTTCCGGAGGGTGACCGCCTACCGGGCGCGGCGGCGGGCCCCCCTGCGGGTCTGCGAGGGCCGCCTCGGGACGTCCCCCGCGGCGAGCGCGGCCTGGCGCTGCTTGGCGCCGTAGTCCGCCAGGGCGGCCGCCAGGGCGGACGCCGACGGGCTGTCGGCCATGATGTCGACCCGCAGCCCGAACTCCTCGGCGGTCTTGGCGGTCTGCGGCCCGATGACCGCGATCACCGTCACGTTGTGCGGTTTGCCGGCGATGCCGACGAGGTTGCGCACCGTGCTGGACGAGGTGAACAGCACCGCGTCGAACCCGCCGCCCTTGATCGCCTCACGGATCGGCGCGGGGGGCGGCGCGGCGCGCACCGTGCGGTACGCGGTGACGTCGTCGCACTCCCAGCCGAGCTCGGTGAGCCCGGCGATCAGCGACTCGGTGGCGATGTCGGCGCGGGGCAGCAGCACCCGGTTGATCGGGTCAAGCATGGAGTCGTACGGCGGCCACTCGGCGAGCAGGCCCTCGGAGGAGTGCTCGCCCACCGGCACCAGGTCGGGCTTCACCCCGAAGCTGACCAGGGCGTTGGCGGTGGCCTCGCCGACCGCGGCGACCTTCAGCCCGGCGAACGCCCGCGCGTCGAGGCCGTACTCCTCGAACTTCTCCCTGATCGCCTTGACCGCGTTGGCGGAGGTGAACGCCACCCACTCGTACCGCCCGGTGACGAGGCCCTTGATGGCCCGGTCCATCTGCTGCGGGGTGCGCGGCGGCTCCACCGAGATGGTGGGCACCTCCTCGGGCACCGCGCCGTACGACCGCAACTGCTCCGACAGCCCGGCGGCCTGCTCCTTGGTGCGCGGCACCAGGACCCGCCAGCCGAACAAAGGTTTGCTCTCGAACCAGGACAGCTTGTCGCGGGTGCCGACGGCGTCCCCCACGACGATCATCGCGGGCTCGGCGATGCCGGCGTGCTTGAGGTCGGCGGCCAGCCGGGCGAGCGTGGACACGACGGTGTACTGCTCGGTGGTGGTGCCGTTCTGGGTGACCGCGACCGGCGTGCTGTCGGGCTTGCCCGACGCGACGAGGGCCTTGGCGATCGCGACGGCGGCCGACACCCCGTTGTAGATCACGAGGGTGCCCTCGCACGCGGCGTGCGGGGCCCAGTCGTCCACCTGGTCGGCGTCCACGACCCGGAACTCGGGCATGCCCATGGCGGGCGCGATGCCCGCGTACGTGGGCACCGCGGTGGCGGGCGGCACGCCGGGCACGATCTCGAACTCGACGTCGGCCTTGGCACAGGCGGCGACCTCGTCGGCGACCGAGGAGAAGAACCCCGGGTCGCCGGGGCAGAGCCGCACCACGCGGCACCCGGTCTTGGCCTCGCGCACCGCCTTCAGCGACACCGCGCCGACCTCGGCGGCGATGTCCACGATCTTGACGTCCTCACGGCAGCGGCCGAGCAGCCCGCCGTAAGCGTCGACGTCCAGCACCACGACGTCGGCGCGGGACAGCAGGTCGGCCCCGCGCAACGTCAGCAGGCCCTCGTCGCCGGGGCCCGCGCCGACGAACGCCACGAACCCCGTGGAGCGCCGGGCACCGCCCTCGGGCGCGCCGGTGGCTCCGGCGGCCTGCTCGATGCCGGAGGTGTTACTGGTCTGGCTTCCGGAGCTCAATGGGTCCGCTCCCCCATCAACGTGCCGGCCCCCTCAGCGATCATGGCGGCCGCGAGTTCGCGGCCGAGCTCCATGGCGGCCGAGAGGTCCCCGGCGGTGGACTTGCGCACCGACCGCGTGCCATCGAGGGCCACGACGGCGGCGGTCAGGTTGAGAATGTGCCCGGCATCGGTGGCGAACGCACCTACCGGGGCGCTGCACCCCGCCTCCAGGGCTGCCAGCACCGTGCGCTCGGCCGTGACCGCGGCACGGGTGCGCGGGTCGTCAAGCGCGGCGAGCAGCTCGATGAGGTCGGCGTCGCCGGCCCGGCACTCGACGGCGAGCGCTCCCTGTCCCGGCGCGGGCAGCATGTCGTCCGGTTCGAACACCTCGGCGATCTCGGCCTCGCGCCCGATCCTGGTCAGGCCCGCGGCGGCCAGCACGACGGCGTTCAGCTCGCCCGAGCCGACCTTGCCGATACGGGTGTCGGCGTTGCCGCGGATCGGGACGTACTCGAGATCGGGGCGCAGGGCACGCAACTGGGCGACGCGCCGCGGCGAGCCGGTGCCCACGCGGGCGCCGGCGGGCAGGCCCGCGAGCTCGACCGGGCCTACCAGGGCGTCCCTCGGGTCGTCGCGCGGCGGGACGGCGGCCACGACGACGTGGGGGTCGGGCGCGGTGGGCAGGTCCTTGAGCGAGTGGACGGCGAAGTCGATCTCGCCCTCGATCAGCTTGTCGCGCAGCGCGCTGACGAACACGCCGGTGCCGCCGAGCTGGGAGAGCTGCGCCTTGGTCACGTCGCCGAAGGTCGTGACGCCGACCAGCTCGACGGGCGTGCCGGTCAGCGCGGTGAGCCGGTCGGCCACCATCTGGGACTGGGTGGTGGCCATGAGGCTGCGTCTGGTGCCGAGGCGCAGAACCCCACGCCTGGCGTAGGTCTGCTGGGTGACGGTCATGCGTCCTCCTCGCCGGCCCGACCGGGCGAGTCGGTCTCGATGTCGGCCACGTCGGCTCTGGTCACTGCCTCGGGCACCTTCGGGTTTAGGTCGAACAGTTCGCGCAGCGCCTCGGCATAATGATCGCCCGCCGGGGACGCCGCCAGCCGCTTGACACGCACGGTGGGCTCGTGCAGCAGCTTCTCCACCACCCTGCGCATCGTCTGCGCGATCTCGCCGCGCAGCCGGCCGTCGATCTCGGGCATCCGGGTGACCAGGCGCCCCAGCTCGGTCTCGACCACGTCGGCGGCCTTGGCGCGCAGGGCCACCACGGTGGGGGTGACCCGGGCGGCGCGCTCGGCCCTGAGATACTCGCACACCTCCGAGGCCACGATGGACCGAACCGCCGTGACGTGGTCGCCGTCCTGGTCGCCGAGGCCCCGCATGGATTCGAGGTCCGCCAGGGTGACGCCGGGCAGGTCGCGCACCGCGGGGTCGATGTCGTGCGGCAGCGCGAGGTCCAGCAGGAACAGCGGCCCGGGGTGCCCGGCGCGGCGCACCATGTCGGCGGTGAGCACGACGTCGCCGGCGCCGGTGCAGGAGATCACGAGGTCGGCGCCGGCCAGTTCGCGGCCGACGTCGGCCAGCTCCACGGCCCGCCCGCCGACGCTCTGCGCGAGCCGGGCGGCCCGCTCGAACGTGCGGTTGGCGACCACGATGTCGGTGATCCCGGCCCGGCCGAGGGTGGCGACCGACAGGGCGCTCATGGAGCCCGCGCCCACCACGAGCGCCCGCCGTCCCACGAGGGGCCCGAGCTCGGCCTCGGCGAGGGTGAGCCCCACGCCGACCAGGGAGGCGCCGGCCCGGTCGATGCCGGTCTCGGTGTGGGCGCGCTTGCCGACGCGCAGCGCCTGCTGTGCCAGGTCGTTGAGGATGCTGCCGGCGGTGCCCTGGTCCTGGGCGAGCCGCAGCGACTGGCGCACCTGGCCGAGGATCTGCCCCTCGCCCACCACCATGGAGTCCAGGCCGCAGGCCACCGTGAACAGGTGCTCGACCACCCGGTCCTCGTAGTGGACGTACAGGTGGGGGGTGAGCTGGTCGACGGGCACGCCGGAGTGGGCGGCGAGCAGGTCGGTGACGGCGGTCACACCGCCGTGGAAGCGGTCCACCTCGGCGTAGATCTCGACACGGTTGCACGTGGAGACGATCATCGTCTCGGACACGTGGACGTCGCCGAGCACGTCGTGGAGCATCTTGACCAGGGTGTCCCCGGCCATCGAGACACGTTCGAGCAGCGCCACCGGTGCCGTCCGGTGACTCAGGCCTACCGCGAGAAGGCTCATGCGTCCATCGCCTCGGCCCAGTCCTCCGTCATGATGGGGCTCCCTGCTTCACGATCGGCTTTGCGCTGCTCGTGGAAGGCGAGGATCTGCAGCTCCGTCGAGAGATCGACTTTGCGAACATCCACCCCGTCCGGCACGGTCAGCACAACAGGCGCAAAATTCAAAATACTCGTGATTCCGGCAGCGATGACCCGGTCGGCCACCTCTTGCGCCGCCGACGCCGGTGTGGCGATGACCACGATGGAGACCCCCCGGCGGCCGAGGATCTCCTCCAGCTGGTCGATGTGGTCGACGGCCATCCCGACGAGCCGCTCCCCCACGACCGCGGGGTCGGCGTCGAATAACGCGGCGACACGGAAGCCACGCGACACGAACCCCCCGTAGTTGGCGAGCGCCCGGCCGAGGTTCCCGAGGCCGACGATGGCGACGGCCCAGTCCTGGGTGAGACCGAGCTCGCGGGAGATCTGGTAGATGAGGTACTGGACGTCGTAGCCGACGCCCCGGGTGCCGTACGACCCGAGGTGCGACAGGTCCTTGCGCAGCTTGGCGGAGTTGACCCCCGCGGCCAGCGCGAGGTCCTCGGAGCTGACGGTGGCGGTGCCCCGCTCCGCCAGTCCGTTGAGTGCGCGCAGGTAGAGCGGCAGTCGCGCGACTGTCGCATCGGGGATGCCACGTTCTCGCGCTTGCGACATGCGGCGGATCACTTTTGCCGGAACTCCAGGGGACGGCGGGGCGACCGGTGCGCCCCGGCCGCGCTCGCGATTGCGACGGATGACGAACAGCGGACGCAATTCCAGGTTAGTCCCTTTGTGAAGCGATGCACAAAGTGAGGACCACGGACCCTGGGAGGCCCAGTCTCCCAGCCGGGGGCCTCGCCCCCGAATCCGCCCCGGCGTCCCCGCACACCGACGGCACCTCTCATCCCGGACCGGCCAGCACGTTCCACCCGCCTCACCACCGCCCATACCGGGTCAGATCTTGCTTCGACGACCCTACGCCGCCCGCCCGCCGAAAGCTTCTTCACCGCTGCCCTCCTCAAACGGATGAACCGGCCGAAACCCCCGATGCCACGGCTAAGCTGGAGCGCATGGCTCCGCGAGATCACACGATCACCCTGCTCGGAAAGCCCGGCTGCCATCTGTGCGACGACGCGAGAGCCGTCATCGAACGCGTGGCCGGCGAGCTCGGCGTCTCATGGCGGGAGCGGGACATCACCGCGTCCGAGGAGGACATGCGCGCCTACGGCGAGATGATCCCCGTGACGTTGATCGACGGCGTCCAGCACGACTTCTGGCGCGTGGACGAGAACCGCCTGCGCGCCGCCCTCTCCGCCTGACCCTCCGGGGCCCCGCCGCGGGACGCGGCGGGGCGGGGCGCGCTCAGGCCCGGTAGGCCGTGGGCAGCGGGACGACCTTGGCGGCGTTGAGGTTGAGCTCGATCACGTTGGCGGCCAGCACGTGCGCGACGCGCTCGCGGGCGAACCGCTCCATGTGGGGCTGGCGCTGGTGGTCGTTGTACGCCACCTCGTCGCGGTAGATCTCGTAGACGATGCGCTGCAGCGGGGCCGACTTGACCGCGTGGCAGATGAAGATCAGCGTGTCGGGTTCGCTGCGCCGCACCTCCTCCACCGTCTCCTCGGCCAGGCGGTCGAACGCTTCGCCCGCGCCGTCCATCAGGGTGAAGACCGTGAGCAGGCCGTAGATGCGCGGCGAGGGACGCACCGAGCCGGCCGCGGCGGGCGGCTCGGAACGGCTGAGGGCCTGCTGGAGCTCGGCGCCGGCGAACAGCGCCCCGGTGGCCGGCATGGACAGGTTCTGCGGCCCCTGTGCCGGGCCCCCCGCCGGGCCGAGAGGGCCGTGGTGGGAGCCGTTCGGGCCGCCGAGGGGTTCCGCGTGCGTCCCGCGGCCGTACTGCGAGGCGCGGTCCAGCGGGTCGGCGTACGAGGCGGCGCCGTGCTGCCCCTGGCGCGGGCCGAGCGGGTCCTGCCCGATGACCTCGCCGGTCGCCGGGCCGAAGAACCCGCCCGCGTCCGCGGGACCGCCGAACACGCCGGGCCCACCGGAAGCAGCGAGTCCACCGGGGCCGCCGGCAGCACCCGGGCCACCGGCGGCACCGGGAACACCGGGGCCACCCGGACCCATCGGCGTGGCGCCGGGCACGCCGGGCGGGCCACCGAAGCCCTGGTCCTGACGGCCGAAGCCCTCCCCGGGACCGAACGACTCCCCGGGACCGAACGCGCGCGGCTCCCTGGCGCCGAGCGTCCCGGGCTCCCTGGCGCCGAACACCCCCGGCTCCGCCGGGCCGAACCCCCCGGGCTCGCCGGGACCGCGCTCGACCGGGCCGCCGCGCCCCACCGGGGCGCCGTAGGTCCCCTGCGCGCCGGGACGGCCGGGCTGCCCCTGCTGGCCGGGGAAGCCGCCCGAGGGCTGCATGCGTGCCGCGTAGTCCACGTCCGCGTGGTCCCCGGCCCGGTACTCGGCCACCAGGTCCCCGAGGCCGGAGCGGCGCGGCGAAGGCGAGGGGGACGCCTGCGTGACGGGCATCGGCCCCGAGTCGTACGAGGCGGCGGGCGCGGCGCGGCGGCCGCCGGAGGCCGGGCGGGGGTCCTCCTCCCAGTCGTCGGAGTCGTCCCGCTCCTCGTCGTACGGCGCGAGCGGCCGCGCGACGGCGTACCAGATGGCACCCACCATCAGCGAGATCACCAGCGCCGCGAACACCCCGGGGATCGCGAAGCGCACGACGCCCACCAGGGCCAGCCCCGTGGGGGCGAGCACGACTCCCGCGTGCATGTTGTCGGCGTCGAGGTCGTCCCCGCCGCGCCAGCGCAGCACCGCGAGGATCAGGCATCCGATGAGGATCAGGTACGTCACGGCGTGCGCGACGTTGAGCAGCGCGGTCGGGATGATCGTCCAGTGGGTGTCGCCCAGCGGCAGGGACTTGCCGAACTTGTCCACCTGGCTGACCGGGTCGGCCACCAGGATCACAGCGGTGACGACGGTGAACGCGCTGCCCAGTAACCAGGCCGCGAACTTGGAAGGCGTCTTCGCGGCGAGCATCTGGATCATGCCGATGGCCAGCCAGAACGGTGCGAGGAACGCCCCGGTGATCTGGTAGACGCGGAACGTCGCGGGGCCGAATCCGATCAGGTGCCCGATGGCGATCGATCCCAGTGCCAGGCAGAGTGCCGTGGTGGTCACGGTCCACGCGAGGAGCCATCCGCTCCGCTCATCCCTGAGGCGTCCGACCAGGACACCGGTGGTGATGGCGGCGAACAGCGCACCCGCGAAGGCGGTGACGGCTACGAGGGCTTCCATGATGCTCCCAACTCTGCCGGACATTACCTCCAAACCGGTAGCCGGTGTCCGATCTGCCGTGGGACTCCTGTTACGAGAGGTAGTTACTGAGGCAAAGTGGATTGTGTAATTACCGGATGATTTCTAGAGTGGGCGAGCAGCACGCGCCTTCCCTTTCTTCCCCAGGGATACCGGATGTCGAACACATGGTCGGTCGCCGGGCTTTCCCCTCCGGGCGCGGCCGGCACTATGGACCGTGCCCGCGCCGCCGGCCACCGAGAACCCGCCGAGCTCGACGAGCTACGGCGGGTGGTGCTCCGCGCCAAGACCGGCGACGCGGACGCCTTCGCGGCGCTGTACGACCGCTATGTCGATCTCGTGTATCGCTACGTCTATTTCCGGGTGGGCTGCCACGCGCTGGCGGAGGACCTCACCAGTGAAACGTTCCTACGGGCGCTGCGCCGCATCACCGGCTTCACCTGGCAGGGCCGGGACTTCGCCGCGTGGCTGGTGACCATCGCCCGCAACCTCGTCACCGACCACTACAAGTCGGGGCGCTACCGCCTCGAGGTGTCCACCGCCGAGGTGCTGGACACGCCGCTGGACGGCGAGCACATCCCGGAGAACGCCGTCGTGTCCACCATGGTGAACGAGCGCATCCTGCGGGCGGTGCGCGACCTCAACCCCGAGCAGCAGGAATGCGTGGTGCTGCGCTTCCTGCAGGGCATGACGCTGGCCGAGACCGCGCTCATCATGGGCAAGAAGAGCGGCGCGATCAAGGCGCTGCAGTTCCGCGCCGTCCGCGCCCTGGCCCGGGCGCTCCCCGACGACCTCGGCTGATCGGCGACCGGCCGTAACTTCCTGTGCCCTCGCTTCGTTGGGCAGTTAGCACCTATGGATCATCGGAGTGCGCCAGGGAGCATTCATGGGTAAGCGGGGGGGTTCGGGGCGGCCGCTCGGCCTGTGGGCCGCCCTCACGCGGCGCGGCCCCTCGGCGCGTTCGCTGTCCGCCCGCCTCCGCCAGATCGGCGGCGAGTCCCGTGACGAGCCCTCCCCGGACTTCCGAGCCCGGCTGCGCGGGCAACTGCTGGCCGCGCACGGCACCCGCGCCGACCCCGGCCCTGAGCCCGCGGTCCGCAAGCGCAGGCGCCCGCCCCTGCTGGTCCGGCTGCGCCCGGCCGTCCTGATCGTCGCCGTCACCTGCCTGATGATCCTCACCGGCACGCAGACCTACGACTCGGTGCCAGGCGACCGCCTGTACCCGATCAAGCGCGCCGCCGAGGCGACGCTGCTCAGCCTGACGCCGGACGACGTGGAGCGCGCCCAGCGCGAGCTGACCGCGGCCCACTCGCGCGCCGCCGAGGCCGCGGCGCTGCTCGGGTACCCCGGCGACGACCGGGAGCGGTTCATCGGCCCGACGCTGGACGAGATGGCCTCCACCACCCGGTCGGCGCTGTCGGCGCTGCGGCACGTCAAGCGCCGCGGCAAGCACACCCCGGCGATCAAGCGCTTCACCGAGCAGCAGCGCGACCTGGTCGCCCCGATGATCCCCCAGCTCGGCGGGGACGACCGGATGAAGGCCAGCGCCTACCTGGACATGATCGACGATCTGACCCCCTGACCACGCTCCCGCCCCGGGATGTGCCTCAGACGTCACGCCACGCTAACGCCACGTACACCGGGCACACCCCCCGCTCCCGGTTAAGCTGAGGTGCTATGAGGCGGTTACTGCGACGGCGCACCGAGGCAGAGAAGGCCGGGGAAGTCGCGGCAGCCGCCGCGGTCTCGGCCCCGGTGGCGGACCCCGACCCCACGGCTGCGGCGTTCTTCGACGTCGACAACACGATGATGCGCGGCGCGTCCATCTACCACTTCGCCAGGGGCCTCGCCTCGCGCGGGCTGTTCACCACGTCCGACCTCGTGAGGTTCGCCATCGGGCAGGCGTTGTTCCGGGTGCGCGGCAACGAGAACCCCGAGCACATCGCCCGGGCCAAGGAGACCGCCCTGGCGTTCGTCGCCGGGCTCAAGGTCGAGGACGTCGTGCGTCTCGGCGAGGACATCTACGACGAGGTCATGGCCGACCGCATCTGGGCGGGCACCCGCGCCCTGGCCCAGGCCCACATCGACGCCGGGCAGCGGGTCTGGCTGGTCACGGCCACCCCGGTCGAGCTGTCCCGGGTGATCGCCCAGCGCCTCGGGCTGACCGGCGCGCTCGGCACCGTCGCCGAGACCGAGGACGACGTGTACACCGGCCGCCTGGTGGGTGACCTGCTGCACGGCCCCGCCAAGGCCGAGGCGGTCAAGGCGCTGGCCCGCCGCGAGGGTCTCGACCTGACGCGCTGCACGGCCTACAGCGACTCCGCCAACGACCTGCCCCTGCTGCGGCTGGTCGGGCACCCGTACGCGATCAACCCCGACAGCGAGCTGCTGGAGCACGCCCGGGCCAACGGCTGGGCGGTGCGCGACTTCCGCACCGGCCGCCGCGCCACCATGATCGGCCTGCCCATCGCGGCCGGCGCCGGCGCCGTCGCGGGCGGCATCGCCGCGGCCATCGCGCTGCGCAAGCACTACCGCTCGGCCTGACCGCCCGGCGGTTACAGGAACGGCGGGAAGGCCGGGCCCCGCTGGAGACGAAGCTGGTTGAGCTGCTGCTGGATCAGCTCGCGCACCTGGTCGGTGAGGTTGAAGACCAGCATGGGGTCGTCCGCCTCCTCCGGGTCGTACTCGTCGGTGCGCACCGGCTCGTGGAAGCGGATCATCCACTTGGACGGCAGCGGCACCAGCCCGAGCGGGCCGAGCCACGGGAACAGCGGGGTGATCGGCAGGTACGGCAGGCCGAGCAACCGGGCCAGCGTGCGAAGGTCGCCGATCTTCGGGTAGATCTCCTCGGCGCCCACGATCGAGCACGGGATGATCGGCACCTGGGCCCGGATCGCCGAGGCGACGAACCCGCCCCGGCCGAAGCGCTGCAGCTTGTAGCGGTCGCGGAACGGCTTGCCCACGCCGCGGAAGCCCTCAGGGAACACCCCGACCAGCTCGCCCTTGCGCATCAGCCGGTCGGCGTCCTCCGGGCAGGCCAAGGTGTGGCCGGACTTGCGGGACAGGTGGCCGAGCACCGGGAGCTGGTAGACGAGGTCGGCGCCGAGCAGCCGCAACGGGCGGCGCGCCGGGTGCTCGTCGTGCAGCGCCACCTGGAGCATGAGGGCGTCCACCGGCAGCGTGCCGGAGTGGTTGGCGACCACCAGGGCCCCCGCCTCGTCCGGGACGTGCTCCAGGCCGGAGGTCTCCACGCGGAACCAGTGGCGGTACAGCGGGCGGATCAGCTCGAGCAGCACCTTGTCGTTGAGCTCGGGGTCGAACCCGAACTCGTCGATCTCGTACTCCCCCGCCAGGCGCCGCCGCAGGAAGGCCAGCAGGTCGGCCAGACGGTCCTCGACGGCGCGGGTGTCGTGCCCGTCGCCGGAGTGCCGCCGCGCCGCCGTGATCGGGATCACCTGGGCCGTGCCGGGCTCGTGGTCCCCTTCGCCGCGATGGTCCCGCCCTGGATCGCTCTGTTTCACCGTTCCCCGCCCCCGCCCCGCAGTGTCCCCAGCCAGTCGATCACAGAGAGTGGTGTACCGGCAACCAGGCCACGCGAGTGGAGGAAGTCATCGAACGCCGTCGCGGTGGTGAACTTCGGGCGCCAGGCCAGCTCGGCGGACAGCCGCTCGGCGTCCACGGCGCGGCCGTAGCTCATGAGCGCGATCTGCTCGGGGGAGAAATCGACCCTGCCGAGGCCGCGGGCCATCTCGCCGAGCACGCGGAACGCCGCGGAGGGCACCGGCACCGTCGGCCGGCCGCCGCGCCGCACGCACTGCGACAGCAGCATCACGCCCTCACCGGCGACGTTGTACGTGCCGGGGTGGTCCTCCAGCGCCATGCGCCGCAGCACCTCGACGCCGTCGTCCTCGTGCACGAACTGCAGGCGCGGGTCGAAGCCCAGCACGGTCGGCACGACCGGCTGGGTGAAGTAGCGGGTCAGCGGCGAGTCGACGCCGGGGCCCATGAAGTTGGCGAACCGCAGGGTGGACACCGTGACGTCCGGCCGCCGCCGGGAGAAGCCGCGGACGTACGCCTCGACCTCGGTGGCGTCCTTGGCGTAGCCGGAACTCGCCACCTCGGCCGGCTCGACGTCCTCGGTGAACACCGCGGGGCCGTGCGGCGAGGAGCCGTAGACGGCGGTCGTGGAGCGGACGACGACCCTGCGCACGGTGGCGGACCGCTGGCAGGCGGCGAGCAGTTGCATGGTGCCGATGACGTTGTGCTCCTTCATGGAGGAGCGCCCCGCGCTCTTCGAGGGAGCTGTCACCAGGCTCACGTGCACGACCGTTTCGATGTCGGCCGCGCCGATCACCCGCGCGATGTCCGGGCTGCGCAGATCAACCCGGACGAACTCGGTGCGGCCCAGCGCGCCCACGTCGCCCCGCTCCGCCGGCGGAACGGTGTCCACGCCGATCACCCGGTCGATGCCGGGGTCGGCCGCGAGGACGCTCGCCACGCGGGCTCCGATGTGCCGGGACACCCCGGTCACGAGCACGGTGCGTGTCATCGGCGCCTCGCAGGATCACGTGTAGTGGGTCGCGCACGCCCGGATGTGCCCGCGGTATCAGCGCGTCACACCCGGCCCGCCGCTCTGCGTCGTCGTTCCGCGCCGCTTACTACTTCTTGTTACGCCGCTGGATGCGGGTCTTCTTGAGAAGCTTGCGGTGCTTCTTCTTCGCCATACGCTTACGACGCTTCTTGATCACAGAGCCCACGGGACCCCCAGGTGAAGGTAGGTTGGTCGGACCGGCAGTACGTGCCGCGCGACGCGCGATGTCCCGCCGCCGCACGTGCCGTCAGGAACGGCACGACGCGAACGCGGGAGCAGCCGCTCGCCACGAAGCACACCGATCCAACAGCCTACCGGCGTTTCGCGGTCGATCGTTCCCGGGGGGAACCCCGTGCCGCCACCCGGTGGCCGTACCCGGCGACCGGGGCAGGTGTGGGCGGCCGGCCGCCCACCCCGTTCCCGGCCAAGGTCACGTTCCTAGCGAAGCATGCGCCGGTCATGGGACGGTTTCCGGCGCATGACGGGGTGATGTCGCTCAAGGCGTCAGTCAACCCGCTTCGATGAACGCATCCCTGAGGTAGTCGTGCACCGCCTGCTCCGGCACCCTGAAGGATCGCCCGACCCGGATGGCCGGTAGCTCACCAGAGTGCACGAGCCGGTACACAGTCATCTTGGACACCCGCATGACGGTGGCCACTTCCGCCACCGTCAGGAACTTCACCTCGCTGAGAGGTCTTTCGCCTGCACCCATCGGACGCCTCTTCCGCACGTGTTTCCGGGTTATCCCCACTGGTGCCATTGCTCACGCACGTGTACTGCTGTCAGCGTAGAACGGGTCTCCGATCGCGCAAACCCCCTATTCCATCAGCCCACGGAGACGCCTGCCACCAGAATCGGAAAAGTCGCTGGCCAGCCGCCTGGTCAACCACTGATCCCGATGTTGTACACGGTTCCATCACGTCCCATTAGAGTCGCCCAGGATCACAAAAAAGTTGGCAAACGGTCGACGCCCCCGCCTCAGGGTGCACGCGAAACCCCGGGTTACGGACGGCCCGGATCTCGCCGGGACGCCTCACAGGCCACTCAGGACCCGGGAGACCAGGTACTGGTTCATCGGAACGTAGTGGCGCGGCAGCACATTGTCGTCGAGAGGCACGGTGACCGCGATCTTGCCCTCGGCCTCGCCGACGAACAACCCGGGGTCGTTGCTGTCGGCGAAACCGACCGTCTCCACCCCGGCCTCCCCGGCGGCCCCCGCCCAGCCGTGGTCCCCGATCACGAGGTCCGGGCGCCCGTCGCCGAGCTCCGCGAGCTCGGCGAGCATCGCCTGCATCGGGGCGGGGTCGTGGGTGTGCACGAGCGCGCCGCCGTCGTCCAGCATCGCCACGTCGTCCAGGTAGCGGATGCGGCGGCGCCGGCCGAGGCCCTTACCGATGAACGAGCACTGCTCGGCCGGGGTGAGGAGCGTCGCGCCGTGATCCCGCACGAGGCGCACCAGCGCCAGGTGGGTGGTGAGCAGCCCGGTGGGGTGGCCGGTGGCGACGACGATCCGCGGATCGTCCCGCCTCAGCACCGCCGCGACGCGGTCGGCCAGCGCGTCCAGGGCGTCGAGCGTGCGGTCGGGGTCGATGGTGTCCTGGCCGTACCGGTGCTCGGGGTCGGGGATCACCCCGGCGGACTTGGCCATCAGGGCGAGGATGTCGCGGTAGGTCCAGTCGCCGTCAAGGGTGAGGCCGAACATGTAGTGGGGGTCGCGTGCCGCGAGGGACCGGTAGTGGTCGAGGTTGTTCTCCCGGCTGGTCGCGATGTCCCCGGCGATCCTCGTCCGGATGAGATGCTCTCTCAGCTCGTCCCGCGAAGGCGCGGTCTGCATGGTTCACTCCGTCCACTCTGTGCGGGTCACGGGCCGCGCGCGACCCTCACTTGCTACTACGCCCGGACACCGGCTCCCCGTTCGCCGGCGGGGCTCTAGGGCTGCGGGTCCAGCCCGTGGTAGGGAAAGACGGCCTTGCGCGTGGCGATGATCGCCCGGTCCACGGCGTCCGCTGGATCGTAACCACCGGTGAAATCGTGAAATTCCGCGGTCCGCCCGTCCGTCATGGACAGCGGAGGCACCTCACCCGTGCGCAGCCGCACCAGCTCGTGCCAGCTCCCCGGCGTCGCCGTCTCCGGGTCCAGCGGGACACCCGCCGCCTCGGCGATCAGGTGGGTCCACGCGCGCGGCACCACCCGCACCACCTCGTAGCCGCCGCCCCCGGTGGCCACCCACCGGCCGTGCGCGGTCTCGTGCGCCAGCGCGTGCAGCGCCTCGTACGCCCGGCGCTGGCCGTCCACGCTCAGCAGCAGGTTGGCCAGCGGGTCCAGGGCGTGCGAGTCGCAGCCCTGCTGGGTGACGAGCACGTCCGGCTGGAACTCCCGCAGCAGCGGCGGCACCACCGCGTGGAAGGCGCGCAGCCACCCCGCGTCCCCGCACCCGGCGGGCAGCGCGACGTTGACGGACGTCCCCTCCGCGCCCGTCTCGTGCGGGAACCCGGTGCCCGGGAACAGTGTGCGCGGGCTCTCGTGCAGGCTGACGGTGAGCACCCTCGGGTCGTCGAGGAACATCGCCTGCACACCGTCGCCGTGGTGGACGTCAACGTCGACGTACGCGACGCGGCGCGCCCCCTGCGACAGCAGCCACGCGATGGCCACGGCGGGGTCGTTGTAGACGCAGAAACCGCTGGCGGCGCCCGGCATGGCGTGGTGCAGCCCGCCGGCGACGTTCAGGGCGTGCTCGGCCTCGCCGGTCCACACGGCGCGGGCGGCGGCGAGCGTCGCCCCGGCGACCAGCGCCGCCGCCTCGTGCACCCCGGCGTAGGCGGGGTTGTCGGCGGTGCCGAGCCCGATCGAGAGGTCGGGACGGCCGGTGGCCGAGACCTGCCGGACCGCCTCCAGGTACGTCCGCTCGTGCACCAGGGCCAGCTCGTCGTCGGTGGCGGGCACGCACCCGGCCTGCTCGGTCTTGCCGAGCACACCGAGATCGCGGGCGAGCGCCATCGTCAGCTCCACCCGCACGGGCGCCAGGGGATGCCCGGGGCCGAAGTCGTAGGAGACCAGTCCGTCGTCCCAGACAACCCTCACGGATCGGCTCACGCGCTCACCTCGCCTGTGACGAACCGGCCGCCCCGGGGGCCGCGCCGGCGCGGACGATCACCGGTCCGCCGCGCTACCCTCATGCACCCGACCGTACCGCACTCGGTCGCACCCCCCGAGAGGCCGTCACCCTGCGGTCACACCCCGGCGCGGCTCCTCACTCGGCGCGCAGCGCGATCACCGGGTCCAGCCGGGCGGCACGGCGGGCCGGGGCCACGCCGAAGAAGACGCCGACCGCGGCCGAGACGCCGAAGGCCAGGGTCACCGACCACCAGGTGATCGCGGCGGGCACCGGGGACACCGCCTGGATCAGCAGCGAGCCGCCGACGCCGAGCAGGATCCCGATCACCCCGCCGATCGTGGTGAGCAGCACCGCCTCGATGAGGAACTGCCGGAGCACGTCGCGCTGCCGGGCGCCGAGCGCCTTGCGCAGGCCGATCTCCCGGGTGCGCTCACGCACGCTGACCAGCATGATGTTGGACACCCCGACCCCGCCGACCAGCAGCGAGATGCCCGCGATGGCGGCCAGCACGCCGGTGAGCATGCCGAGCACGCTGCCGATGGTGCCGAGGAGCTGGGTCTGGGTGACCGCGCTGAACCGCTCGCCCGGGTACCGCTCGGCGAGGGCCTGGACCACTTTCTGCCGCAGCGGCTCGATCTCGTCGGGCCCTGAAGCGCCGACCGCGATGCCGTTGATGCGGTTCAGCCCGACCAGGCGCTGCGCGGTGGTGACCGGGATGTGCACCTCCTGGTCGCGCGCCACGCCGAACGTCGCGCCGACCGGCTCGTACAGGCCGATCACGCGGAACCGCACCCCCGCGACGGTGATCTGACGGCCGATCGGGTCGACGTCCTGGAACAGCTTGTCCGCCACCTCCGAGCCGAGCACCGCGACGCGGCGGCGGGTGTCGACGTCGGTGGCGCTGAGGTAGCGGCCCCGGTGCAGCGGGCGTTCGAAGATGTTGGGCATGTACTGGTCGGTGCCGGTGACCGTGGCGAACACCTCGGTGCGGCCCACCCGCACCGGCTCGCCGGAGTTCACCGCGACGGTGACCTTGGAGGGGTCGCCCACCACGCGCCGCACGTACGCCACGTCCGTGAGGTCCAGCCTGCTCTGCGTGGGCGCCGCGCCGAGGCCCACCTGGCCGGGCACCACCAGGATGATGTTGCTGCCGAGCCCGGCGATCTCCCCTTCCACCGCCTCCTTGGCGCCGGTGCCGATGGCGACGAGGATCACCACCGCGGACACGCCGATCACCACGCCGAACATCGTCAGCGCGCTGCGCAGCCGGTTGACCCGCAGCGCCTCCAGCGCCATCCGCAGCGCCTCGGCGCCCCTCACGGCGCGTCCCCGTCGTCCAGCTCGATGAGGCCGTCCCGGACATGGATGCGGCGCCGGGCCTGGGCGGCGACCTCGGCCTCGTGGGTGACGAGGACCACGGCCACGCCGCGCTCGGCGTTCAGGCGGGCGAGGATGCCCATCACCTCCTCGCCGTTGCGGGTGTCGAGGTTCCCGGTCGGCTCGTCGGCGAGCACCACCTTGGGGTCGCCGACCAGCGCGCGGGCGATGGCCACCCGCTGCTGCTCCCCGCCGGACATCTGGGACGGCCGGTGGTCCAGCCGGTGCCCGAGCCCCACCGACGTCAGCGCCTCCTCGGCCCGCCGCCGCCGCTCGGCCCGCCCCACCCCGCGGTACACCAGCGGCAGCGCCACGTTGTCGAGTGCCGAGGTGCGGCCGAGCAGGTGGAACGACTGGAACACGAACCCGATCACCTGGTTGCGCAGGTCCGCCAGCCCGCCGTCGTCCAGCGTGGACACGTCCACCCCGTTCACCCGCAGCACCCCGACGGTCGGCCGGTCCAGGCACCCGAGCAGATGCATCAGCGTGGACTTCCCCGACCCGGACGGGCCGACGATCGCCACGAACTCCCCCCGCCCGATCCGCAGGCTCACCCCGCGCAACGCGTCGACCGACACCCCCTCGAGCCGGTACGACCGCGTCAGCCCCACGGCCTCGAACGCGGCCTCCTCCGCGGCCGGGGCCGTGTCCTCCACGGCGGGCATCACCCGGTCAGCTTCTGGCCGGGGCGTACGGCGTCGGCGCCGCGGACCACGACGCGTTCGCCGACCGACAGGCCGCGGGCGACCTCGACGGTGGCGTCCCCCTGGGCCCCCAGCT
The DNA here is from genome assembly GCF_039871875.1 of Sphaerisporangium sp. B11E5. NCBI lineage: Bacteria > Bacillati > Actinomycetota > Actinomycetes > Streptosporangiales > Streptosporangiaceae > Sphaerisporangium > Sphaerisporangium sp. B11E5. Next base: position 68,003 of record NZ_JBDPMD010000021.1, read on the forward strand.
TGACGACCCGGCGCTCGGCGGTGCCGTCCGGTCGCACCACCCACACCACGGTGTCGCGGCCGCTGGTGACGACGCTGGCGGCCGGGACGGCCACGGCGTCGGGCGACTCGCGGACGGTGAGGCGGACGACGGCGCTCATGCCGGGCTTGGGGGTGGGCGCCTCGCCGCCGTCGTCGTAGGTGCCGTCCCCGAGCGTGAGCCGCACGGGGTAGCTGACCCCGCCGGTGGTGCCCTCCTTGGGGGTCACCCCGACACCGGTGACCTCGGCCCGGTAGGTGCCGCCGGTGACGGCGTCCAGCTCGACCTCGGCCTTCACGCCCCGGCTCACCAGCAGCACGTCGGTCTCGTCCACGTCGGCCGAGACGGTCAGCTCCGAGACGTCCGTCACGGTGACGACGGCGTCCCCGGCCGACACCGGCACCCCCGCCGCGATGCCCCCGCCGGCGCCGCCTCCCGAGCCGCCCGCCCCGGACCCGGCCGCTCCGGCGGCACCCGCCTGCCCGGCGAGCTCCGGCGGCAGCGACCCGAGCAGCGACCCGAGCCCCGCCGAACCCCCGCCCGGCGGCCCGCCGAGCGTGACCACCCCCCGGAACGGCGCCTTGATCACCAGCCCGTCCACCGTGGCTTGCGCCACCCGCACCGCCGCCTTCGCCTGGGACGCCGACGCCGCCTGAAGCGACCCCATGGACGAGGCGAGCCCCCCGAGGCTCGCGCCGAGCTGCCCGCTCACCTGGGCGAGCACCTGGTTGATCGACCGTGTCAGCCCTTGTGTGATCTTGTTCAACTCCGCGCGCTGCGCCCGGTGACGCGCCTGCGCGGTGTCCACAGCCGCGATCAACTGCTTGCGCAACCGCGCGTCGTCGATCTTGCGCGCGGCGTCCCTGGCCCGCTCGAAGTCCCGCGCCACCTTCCGGTCCAGCGCGGACCCTCCCGACAGCCCCGCGAAACTGATGTTCGGCGCCGCGAGCCCCCCACCGAGCCGGACCGGCTTGGACGCCTGCCGCTCCGCCTTACGAGCCTGCTTGAGCTGCTCTTGTGCCTGCGGCGAGCTGATCTTCGCAAGGATCTGCCCCTTGCCGACCGTCTCCCCGTCCCGCACATAAAGCTTGGCCACCGTTCCGGCCGCCGGCGACCGCAACGTGGCCGTGGCCCGCGCCCCGACGGTCGCGGGCGCCTCGACGACCTCACTGACCGCCGACCGCCCGACCTCGGCGATCTGCACCCGCGGCCCTTCGTCACCCGTGCACCCGGGCACGAAAATCACGAGACCAATGAGAAGCGGGGGGAAACCGCGACGAATCGTCACCCGAGCAATCGTAGAAGCCCCCACCCCCGCCCGGTGTGGCGCCCCGCACCCAGGGCCTCGGCGTCACGCGGCGGGTGTGACGGTTCCGCCGGGTCCGGCCACCCGGCGCAGGCGCCTGATGGAGGGGACGGCGAGCAGGCACACGCAACTGCTCACCGCCACCACCGTGGAGACGGCGAGGACCTCGCGAGGGCCGAGCAGCGCGGCGGCGGGGCCGGCGAGGGCCTGGCCGACGGGAATGGCCATGATCGAGCCGGCGACCTCGTAGGCGTGCACGCGGTTCAGCACCTCGGGGGGCACCTGGGTCTGCACGCTGGTCATCCACATGACGCCCCAGAACGCTGACCCGGCGCCCGCCACCGCGTGGCACGCCGCCATCACCGGCAGGGGCAGGCCGAGGGTGATGGACAGCGGCTGCAGCGCGAAGGCGAACATCGCGGTCGCCCCGGCGGCCAGGGGCCGTGACGGTTTCAGCCGCATCGCGACCAGGCCGCCGGCGATGGTGCCTGCCCCGAACGCCGAGGTCACGAAGCCGTACGCGGTGGCGCCGTGGGCCGCGCTGACGAGGGTCGCGCCGAGGGGCAGCACCGGCCCGAACACCGCGATGCCCATGGCCGACCAGACCAGGATGACCCCCCACATCCAGGTGCGGGACCGGAACTCCTGCCACCCTTCCCGCAGGTTGGCCCAGACGGTCGCCTCCCCGCCCACCTGGGGGATGTCGCGCAGCCTCAGCAACGCGAGGCACAGGGCGCTCACGCCGAACCCGGCCGCGTCCACGAGGAAGACCACGCCGACGTCCGCGAACGCGACGAGCGCCCCGGCGACGGACGGCCCGACCAGCAGCATCAGCGACTCCGACGTCCGCTGCGTCGCCACGGCGCGCTGCACGTCCGAGGTGATGCGCGGGATCAGGCTGGCGAGCCCCGGCTGGAACATCGCCGCCGCCGTGCCGTTGATCGCGGAGATCGCCATGAGCTGCCAGAGCTGCGGCGACCCGGTGAGGAACAGCGCCGCCGTCACCGACTGCGTCACCAAGCGCACCGCGTCGGCGCCCACCATCATGCGCCGGGGCGTGAACCGGTCCGCGAACACGCCGCCGAACAGCACCAGCAGCGCCATGGGCAGGGTGGACGACGCCAGTGTGTACCCGACGCCGCTGATGCCGTACCCGGCCTGCAACACGCCGAGCGACATCGCCACCGGCACCATCGCCGTCCCGAGTGTCGAGACCGATCTGGCGGTGAAGAACAGCCCGAAATCCCGCGTCCAAACGGCCCGAGGTGCGACCTCTTGAACGGCTTGCGTCACAAGCTCCCCCATGTCCCCCGTTTCACCAGGGAACATGATGCCTTTTGACTACAAACTTTCCTAATCGATTACCCGGCGGCGAGACGGTTGCTGCGGTCCCTCGCGGCCTCGATGGCGGCGAGGAAGGCGGCGCGCACGCTGTGGCGCTCCAGCTCCGCGATGGCCGCGATGGTGGTGCCGCCCGGGGAGGTGACGGCCTCGCGGAGGATCACCGGGTGCTCGCCGGAGTCGCGGAGCATGATGGCGGCGCCGACGATCGACTGGGTGACCATGTCCAGAGCGGCGGCCCTCGGCATGCCGAGCAGGATGCCGGCGTCCACCATGGCCTCGACCAGGTAGAAGAAGTACGCGGGGCCGCTGCCGGACAGGGCGGTGGCGGCGTCCTGCTGCGACTCGGGGATGCGGAGCACCTTGCCGACCGGCGCGAGCAGGTTCTCGGTCTGCTTGAGGTGGTCCTCGCCGGCGTGGGCGCCGGCGGAGATGACGCTCATGGCCTCGTCCACCAGCACGGGGGTGTTGGACATGACCCGCACCACGGGCACCTCGTCGCCGAGCCGCGACTCGACGAAGGCGGTCGTGATGCCGGCCGCCACCGACACCACCAGCCGGCCGGAGGGCACGTGGGGGGCGATCTCGGTGAGCAGGGCCGCCATGTCCTGCGGCTTCACCGCCAGGATGAGCGTGTCGGCGGTCCGCGCGGCCTCGGCGTTGGACACCATGCGCACGCCGTACCGCTCACCCAGCCACCGCACGCGTTCCTCGCGCCGCGCCGTCGCGACGATCTCGCCGGCCTCGACGCCCGCCCGCAGCAACCCCGACAGCAGGGCCTCGCCCATCTTGCCGGTCCCCAGAATCGCGATCATCACGGCACCTCGCCTAGCTCTCCGAATCCCTCGCAGCCTATCGGCTCCCCGCCCGCGTCCCCCGGGTGAACAGCGCGGACGGATGGTCGGCGAAACGGCGGGCGAGGTGGGGGTACCAGTCCTCGCCGTAGGGCACGTGGACGCGCACGCGGGCGGCGGGAGAGCGGTCGAGCGCGGGCGGCCGCACGCCGTAGGAGACCTGGAACTCGAAGCCGTCCGGCTCGCGCTCGTTGAGCACGGCGAGCGCGGAGGCGATCTCGACCAGGCGGCGGTCGTGCGTGGCCACCATGGGGGTGCCGGGCCCTTCCATGAGGACGCGCAGGCACCGCACGTACGACCGGTCCACCTCGTGGGGGACGGTGTACGCCGGCGCGCCCCACACGCCGGGGGCGCCCCGGACGAGGCGCACCCGGGCCGACGCCAGCGACCTGCAGATGTCCTCGGCGTCGTGCAGGGACGCCGGGACGACGACCCCGAGCGCCGGGTGCTCCGCGCGCAGGGCGTCGTGCACGCCGAGGACGGGTTCGGCGGTGGCCGGGTCGGCGTCCAGGGTGACGGTGGCCCCCACCTCGGCCGCGGCCTCGCAGACCCGGGCGGCGCCGCGCCTGGCGACCCCGAGGTCGAGCCCGAGGCCGAGCGCGGGCAGGCGCACGAGGACGTCGGCGCCCTTGGCGACGTCGCGCCCCGCGAGCGTGTCGACGAGGGTGAGCGTCGCCTTCACCGCGTCCTCGGCGTCCGCGGCGGTGCGCGCCGCCGGTGCGAGACGGTCCAGAGTGACCGGCAGCCCGTCCGACGCGAGCCCGGCCGCGGCGGAGGCGGCGTCCTCGGCCCCGGGCCCCGCGACGTACCGCCCCGCCAGTCCCCTGGCGGGCGGCGCCGATCTCACCACCCGCCCGACCCGGTCGCTGGTCGAGGCGGCCACCAGAACACGACGCAACACCATGGCACCTTCCCTGGACGGCTGAGGAGGAGAAGATCTCCCTCAGCCTACGGGTCCGGGCCCGCCGGTCCAGTGCGACGGCGCCGGGCCCATATCGGTACGGCGAGGATTCCGAACCCGCGGAAAGCGGCATACGTCAATAGGACATGCGAAGGGACAAGCGGATGATGACAGTGCTACTGGTGGCCGGTTCCCTGCTGCTGACCATGGGCTGCGGCAACGTGCCGGGCGACTCCGCGGCGGGCCCCCGCCCGGAGGACGACCAGCCCGTCTCCACGGACGTGGGCACGGGCACGCCGTCGCCCAACCCGGACGCCAGCCCGGTGCGGCCGGTGGGGAACACGATCAACCCGCGCCCGATCGCGTTCGAGAGGGCCGAGCCCTCGGCGGACGGCCGGTCGCTGAAGGTGTACTGGTGGTCCGGCGTCGAGCCGTGCCACGTGCTCGACCGGGTGGAGGTCAAGGAGGCCGCCGGCTCGGTGACCGTCACCCTGTTCGAGGGCCCGTCGGAGCCGGACGCCATCTGTGTGCAGATCGCCGTGCACAAGGTCACGACGGTCCAGCTCAAGGCGCCTCTGGACGCCCGGAGGATCGTCGACGGCGCGAAGTGACCGCTGGCGGCATCGACGCGGGCCCGCCCCGGGGCACCCTGGGCGGGCCCGCGTCGTTCTCCAGGACGAACCACGTCCTTCCAGAGGGTGAAAACGGGGAATAGCCGTGCCCCGCGCAGGGTTGAGCCGGTTAGACTCAAGCTGCTTGACAAACATGCAAGCCGACCACATGATTGAGTCACTCGGACTCAACTTTGACTACAAGGACGTACTCATGGCACGTGCGGTAGGTATCGACCTGGGGACGACCAACTCCGTCGTCTCGATTCTTGAGGGCGGTGAGCCCACGGTCATCGCCAACGCGCAGGGCTCGCGGACCACGCCGTCCGTGGTCGCCTTCGCCAAGAACGGCGAGGTCCTGGTCGGCGAGGTCGCCAAGCGCCAGGCCGTCACCAACGTCGACCGGACCATCCGCTCGGTCAAGCGGGAGATGGGCACCAACTGGACCGTCGAGATCGACGGCAAGAAGTTCTCTCCCCAGCAGATCAGCGCCTTCGTCCTGCAGAAGCTCAAGACGGACGCGGAGGCCTACCTCGGCGAGAAGATCGCCGACGCGGTGATCACCGTCCCGGCGTACTTCAACGACGCCCAGCGCCAGGCCACCAAGGAGGCCGGCCAGATCGCGGGCCTCAACGTCCTGCGCATCATCAACGAGCCCACCTCCGCCGCCCTGGCCTACGGCCTGGACAAGGAGAAGGACCAGACCATCCTCGTCTTCGACCTCGGCGGCGGCACCTTCGACGTCTCGCTGCTCGACGTCGGCCAGGAGGACGGCCACGGCTTCGTCGAGGTGAAGGCCACCAGCGGCGACAACCACCTCGGTGGCGACGACTGGGACCAGCGTGTCGTCGACGAGCTGGTCACCCGGTTCAAGAACGCGCACGGCGTCGACCTGTCCAAGGACAAGATGGCCCTGCAGCGGCTGCGTGAGGCCGCCGAGAAGGCCAAGATCGAGCTGTCCGCGCAGACCGAGACCTCGGTCAACCTGCCCTACATCACCGCCTCCGCCGAGGGCCCGCTCCACCTCGAGGAGAAGCTGACCCGCGCCGAGTTCCAGCGCATCACCTCCGACCTGCTCGAGCGCTGCAAGGGCCCGTTCCACCAGGTCATCAAGGACGCCGGCATCAAGGTCGCCGACATCGCCCACGTGGTGCTGGTCGGCGGGTCCACCCGCATGCCGGCCGTCAGCGAGCTGGTGAAGGAGCTGACCGGCGGCAAGGAGCCCAACAAGGGCGTCAACCCCGACGAGGTCGTGGCCATCGGCGCCGCGCTCCAGGCCGGCGTGCTGAAGGGCGAGGTCAAGGACGTCCTGCTGCTGGACGTCACCCCGCTGAGCCTCGGCATCGAGACCAAGGGCGGCATCTTCACCAAGATCATCGAGCGGAACACCACCATCCCGACCAAGCGGTCCGAGGTCTTCACCACCGCCGAGGACAACCAGCCGTCGGTGCAGATCCAGGTGTTCCAGGGCGAGCGTGAGATCGCGGCGTACAACAAGAAGCTCGCGACGTTCGAGCTGACCGGCATCGCCCCGGCCCCGCGCGGCATCCCGCAGATCGAGGTCACCTTCGACATCGACGCCAACGGCATCGTGAACGTCGGCGCGAAGGACCTCGGCACCGGCAAGGAGCAGTCGATGACCATCACCGGCGGCTCGGCGCTGCCGAAGGAGGACATCGAGCGCATGATGCGCGAGGCCGACTCCTACGCCGAAGAGGACAAGAAGCGCCGCGAGGAGGCCGAGACGCGCAACAACGCCGACTCGCTCGCGTACCAGACCGAGAAGTTCCTCGGCGAGAACGACGAGAAGATCCCGGCCGACGTCAAGACCGAGGTCCAGGACGCTCTGGCGGAGCTGAAGAAGACGCTGGAGGGCACCGACTCGGCCGCCATCCGCGCCGCCGCCGAGAAGCTCGCCACGGTCAGCCAGAAGATGGGCTCGGCGATCTACGCGCAGTCGCAGGCCACCGGTGACGGCACCCCGCAGGACGCGCCGCCCACCGGGGCCCAGGCCAAGGCCGACGACGACGTCGTCGACGCCGAGATCGTGGACGAGGACCAGCCGAAGCGGGAGGGCGGTGCCGCGTGACGTCCCCGAACTCTGGGAGCGAGCACGAGGGCCTGGTCATCCGCGACAACCGGCGCATCGACCCCAAGACCGGTGAGGTGCGTGAGGGGGCGGGCAAGGCGGCCGACCAGTCGCCGCCCGCCGCCCCGGCGGAGGAGGCCGTCCCGGACGACGGCCTGGCCTCCCAGCTCGCGGAGCGCACGGCCGACCTGCAGCGCCTGCAGGCCGAGTACGCCAACTACCGCAAGCGCGTGGAGCGGGACCGTGTCCTGGTCCGCGAGCAGGCGGTGGCCAACGTGCTCACCGAGATGCTGCCCGTGCTGGACGACATCGGCAGGGCGCGCGACCACGGGGAGCTCACCGGCGGTTTCGCCAAGGTGAGCGAGGCCCTGGAGAGCGCCGTCGGCAAGCTGGGGCTGGTCACCTTCGGCACCAAGGGCGACCCGTTCGACCCGACCGTGCACGAGGCCCTGCTGCACAGCTACTCGGCCGACGTCACCGAGCCGACCTGCGTGGAGATCCTCCAGCCCGGTTACCAGATCGGTGACCGCATCCTGCGCCCCGCGCGGGTCGCGGTCGCCGAGCCCGAGGAGCCGGCTCAGGCGGCCGACCGCTCCGCGTCCGACGCGGGCGACGCGGCGGCCGAGCCCGAGGACAATTGAGCGAAGCCCCCTTTGCGCACCGATGGGAAGCGATAGATGAGCACCAAGGACTACCTGGAAAAGGACTATTACGCGGTCCTTGGTGTGTCGAAGACCGCCACAGCCGACGAGATCAAGAAGGCCTACCGCAAGCTGGCGCGCAAGTACCACCCGGACGCCAACCAGGGCAGCACCGAGACCGAGGCGAAGTTCAAGCAGGTCTCCGAGGCCTACGATGTGCTGTCCGACGCCAAGCGGCGCAAGGAGTACGACGAGGCCCGGGCGCTGTTCGGGTCGGGCCTCGGCGGGTTCGCGGGTGCCGGTGCCCCCCGCGGCGGCGGGGGCGTGCCGTTCGACTTCGGTGACCTGTTCGGCGGCAGCCAGGGCACCGGGGAGCGCATCGGCGATCTGTTCGGCGGGCTGTTCAACCGCGGCGGGCGCACCACCGGCACCACCACCCGGCCACGCCGCGGGCAGGACATCGAGTCCGAGGTCACCCTGTCGTTCAGCGAGTCGGTCGAGGGCACCACGGTGTCGCTGCGGCTGACCAGCTCGTCCGCCTGCCCGGTCTGCGCGGGCACGGGCGCCAAGGCGGGCACCACCCCGCGGGTCTGCCCGACCTGCGAGGGCACCGGCGCGGCCAGCCGCAACCTCGGCAACTTCGCCTTCTCCGAGCCGTGCCGCGACTGCAAGGGCCGCGGGCTGCTCGTCGACGACCCCTGCCCGGTGTGCGAGGGCAGCGGCCGCGGCAAGAGCACCCGCACCCTGCAGGCCCGCATCCCGGCCGGGGTGGCGGACGGCCAGCGCATCCGGCTCAAGGCCAAGGGCGCGCCCGGCGAGAACGGCGGGCCGGCCGGCGACCTTTACGTCCAGATCCACGTCAAACCCCACCCGGTCTTCGGCCGTTCGGGCGACAACCTCACCGTCACCGTCCCGGTGACGTTCACCGAGGCCGCCCTCGGCTCCGAGATCAAGGTGCCCACCCTGCACGGCATGCCGGTCACCTTGCGCCTGCCGGAGAGCACCCCGAACGGCCGCACCTTCCGGGTGCGCGGCCGGGGTGTCACCCGCAAGGACGGCACCAAGGGTGATCTGCTGGTCACCGTCGAGGTCTCCGTCCCGCAGCACCTCGACGACAAGGCGAAGTCCGCGCTCGAGGAGTTCCGCGCCGTGTCCGACGGCGAGGACGTGCGGGCCGAGCTGCTGAAACAGGCCGGAAGCGAGTAAGCCGAAGGGAGGCGCGACGCCGGTGGACGCCAGGTATTTCGATCTGTCCGACGACACACCCGTGTACGTCATCTCGGTGGCCGCTCAGCTCTCCGGTCTCCACCCACAGACCCTCCGGCAGTACGACCGTCTCGGCCTGGTCAGTCCGGGCCGGACGGCCGGCCGGGGCAGGCTTTATTCGACCCGTGACATCGTCCTTCTCCGCGAGGTCCAGCGCCTCTCCCAGGAGGAGGGCATCAACCTGGCCGGCATCAAGCGCATCCTCGCCCTGGAGACCGAGAACCTCCGCATGCGCGAGGAGCTCGCCCGCCTCAAGGGCGAGATGGCGATGATCCGCGCGCTGATCCAGTACCAACTGCCGCCGGCCTGACTTTCCGCCGCCCACCGGCGGCTTCTCACATAGCACCCGGCGGGCGCCCGTGAACGGCCCGGGCGTCCCGTCCTCGCGAGGAAGGCAAGGTCGACGTGGACTACAAGCTGACGCGCAAGAGCCAGGACGCGCTCTCCGCCGCCATCCGGCGCGCCGCCACCGAGGGCAACCCCGAGGTCGCGCCGGCCCACCTGTTCACCAGCCTGCTCGCGCAGAACGACGGCACCGCCGTCCACCTGCTTGAGGCGGTCGGCGCCGACTGGAAGAAGCTGCGCTCCGAGGCCGAGGCGCAGCTCGAATCGCTGCCGAAGGCGCAGGGCGCCACGGTGAGCGCGCCGAGCACGTCCCGGCAGTTGCTCGTGGTGCTGAACACCGCGGCGGCCAGGGCCAAGCAGCTTGAGGACGAGTACGTCTCCACCGAGCACCTGCTGGTCGGGCTCGCCGCGGACGGCGGCCCCGTCGCGCAGTTGCTCAGGGGCCAGGGCGCCACGCCGAACGCCCTGCTCGAGGCGTTCGACAAGGTCCGCGGGCACGCCCGGGTGACCAGCGAGAGCCCCGAGGACACCTACCGTGCGCTGGAGAAGTACGGCGTCGACCTCACCGAGCGCGCCAAGTCCGGCAAGCTGGACCCGGTGATCGGCCGGGACAACGAGATCCGCCGCGTGGTGCAGGTGCTCAGCCGCCGCACCAAGAACAACCCCGTGCTCATCGGTGAGCCGGGTGTCGGCAAGACCGCCGTGGTCGAGGGCCTGGCGCAGCGCATCGTCGCGGGCGACGTGCCCGAGAGCCTGCGCGGCAAGCGGCTGGTCGCGCTGGACCTCGGCGCCATGGTGGCCGGCGCGAAGTACCGCGGCGAGTTCGAGGAGCGGCTCAAGGCCGTGCTCACCGAGATCACCGAAAGCGACGGCCAGGTCGTCACGTTCATCGACGAGCTGCACACCGTGGTCGGCGCCGGCGCCGCCGAGGGCGCCATGGACGCCGGCAACATGCTCAAGCCCATGCTGGCCCGCGGCGAGCTGCGCATGATCGGCGCCACCACCCTGGACGAGTACCGCGAGCGCATCGAGAAGGACCCGGCGCTGGAGCGGCGCTTCCAGCAGGTCTTCGTCGGCGAGCCCAGCGTCGCCGACACCATCGCGATCCTGCGCGGCCTCAAGGGCCGGTACGAGGCCCACCACAAGGTGCAGATCTCCGACGGCGCCCTGGTCGCGGCGGCCTCGCTGTCCGACCGGTACATCACGGCGCGGTTCCTGCCGGACAAGGCCATCGACCTGGTGGACGAAGCCGCGAGCCGCCTGCGCATGGAGATCGACTCCCGTCCCGTCGAGATCGACGAGCTCCAGCGCGCCGTGGACCGGCTGAAGATGGAGGAGCTGGCCCTCGCCAAGGAGACCGACGAGGCGAGCGTGCAGCGGCTGGAGCGGCTGCGCAAGGAGCTCGCCGACCGGCAGGAGGAGCTGGACGCGCTGGTCGTGCGGTGGCAGAAGGAGAAGTCCTCGCTGAACCGCGTCGGCGAGCTGAAGAAGCAGCTCGACGACACCCGCTCCGCCGCCGAGCGCGCCCAGCGCGACGGCGACTTCGAGGCCGCGTCCCGGCTGATGTACGGCGACGTGCCGCGCCTGGAGAAGGAGCTGGAGGAGGCCAACGCGCAGGCCCAGCCCGAGGACGCCATGGTCAAGGAGGAGGTCGGCGCGGACGACATCGCGCAGGTCATCTCGTCGTGGACCGGCATCCCCGCGGGCCGCCTGCTGGAGGGCGAGACCGCCAAGCTGCTGCGCATGGAGGACGAGCTCGGCCGCCGCCTCATCGGCCAGCGCCAGGCCGTGCAGGCCGTCTCGGACGCCGTGCGCCGGGCCCGCGCCGGCATCGCCGACCCCGACCGCCCCACCGGCTCGTTCCTGTTCCTCGGCCCCACCGGCGTCGGCAAGACCGAGCTGGGCAAGGCCCTCGCCGAGTTCCTGTTCGACGACGAGCGCGCCATGACCCGCATCGACATGAGCGAGTACGGCGAGAAGCACAGCGTCGCCCGCCTCGTCGGCGCCCCTCCCGGCTACATCGGCTACGAGGAGGGCGGCCAGCTCACCGAGGCCGTCCGCCGCCGCCCGTACACCGTCGTCCTGCTGGACGAGATCGAGAAGGCCCACCCCGAGGTCTTCGACATCCTGCTGCAGGTGCTCGACGACGGCCGCCTCACCGACGGCCAGGGCCGCACGGTCGACTTCCGCAACACCATCCTGATCCTGACCTCCAACATCGGCTCCCAGTACCTGGTGGACCCGTCCCTGGACTTCATGGCCAAACGCGACAAGGTGATGGCCACCGTCCGCACCTCGTTCAAGCCCGAGTTCCTCAACCGCCTCGACGACGTGATCCTCTTCGACGCCCTCGGCTCCGAGGAGCTCACCCAGATCGTCGACCTCCAGGTCTCCCGCCTGGCGACCCGCCTGGCCGACCGCCGCCTCACCCTGACCGTCACCACCGCCGCCCGCGACTGGCTGGCCCTGACCGGCTACGACCCCCTGTACGGCGCCCGCCCGCTGCGCCGCCTCGTGCAGTCCGCCATCGGCGACAAACTCGCCAAGAGCCTCCTCTCCGGCGAGATCCACGACGGCGACAAGGTCATGGTGGACCTCGACGAAGCCGGCGACACCCTCACCGTCTCCACCGGCGCCTGACCCCCACGATCCGCCCTGTCCCTTCGGCCAGGGCGGGTTCCGGGCGTCCGGCGCGGCGGCCCGGTCAGCTCGTGCCGGCCGCCGCGGTGGTCATGCCGGCCGTGGAGGACGCGGGGACGCGGACCCGTACCGTCGTGCCCTCGCCGGGGGCGCTGTCGACCTCCATCGTGCCGCCGAGCTCGGTGACGCGTTCGCGCATCAGGCGCAGGCCGAGCCCGTGGCGTTCCCTGGCACGCCGGGGGTCGAAACCGCGGCCGTGGTCGCGGACCACCACCTCCACCTGGCCGTCGACGGCGGTGACGCGCAGTTCGACGGTCTCGGCGCCGCTGTGCTTGACGGCGTTGCCGAGTGCCTCCTGGGCGACGCGCAGCACGGTGTGCTCGGCCCTCGGGTCCAGGGTCACCGGGTCCAGGCCGGTCGTGATGGTGATGCCCAGGCGCGCCTGGTAGGCCTGGCACACCTCGCGCAGTGCGGCGGCCAGGCCGGCCTCCTCCAGCTCGGTGGGACGCAGCTCCATGAGCATCATGCGCATCTCTCTCATCGTGCGGCGGACGGTCTGCTCGACCGACGCGGCCTGGTCATGAGTGCTCGACCCCTCGGGGAGGGTGCGACGGAGGTTGTCGGCGACCAGGCTGACGGAGAACAGGTGCTGGGAGATCGAGTCGTGCAGCTCACGGGCGATCCTGGTGCGCTCGGCCGACCGTGCCTGCGCCCCGGCCGTCTCCCGCTCGGCCCGCGCGGCCGCCTCCACCTGTTCGGTCATCAGGTTGAACGCGTCCTCCAGCCGGCCCACCTCGTCGGTGCCGGACACCGGGACCCGCGCGCCGAGATCGCCCTGCGCCATCGTGTCCGCCGCCGTGGCCAGCCGCCGGATCCGCGAGATGAGCCGCCGGGTGCTCAGCAGCCCGAACGCGACGCACACCGGCACGAGCAGGGCCAGCGCCAGCCCGGCGGTCCCCAGCCACCCCGAGTCGTTGGGCTCCCACCCCGATGTGATGAGCGGCGCGGACGGCACATAGCCCTCCGGCTCCTGCATCGACACGTACACCACGCCGATCACCCGCATCGGGTCGATGACCCGTACCGGACTGGTGACCCACACCATCGGCTGTCCCGGTTTGGTGCTCACTCCGCTGCCCGAGAAGTTGTCCGCCTCGATGCCCGGGGGGGTGGAGCCGACCGGGTAGACGGGCGGCACCGACGCCTGGACCAGCCGCCCGTCCAGCCCCGCCACCGCCACCACGATGGTCGGCCCGATGGGGTCAGTGGTGCGGTCGATCCGCCTCGACCAGCGGTGCAGCGCCTTGACGAGCGCGGCCTTGTCGGACAGCTTCGGGTCGCGGGCGACGATGTCGCCGGCCACCAGGCCCAGCGCGACGGCATTACCGGACGCGAGGATGTGCGCCTGTTCCTCCAGCGGCCTGCCGGTGTGCTTGCCGTACTCGATCTTGATCCAGGGGGACAGCCCGCGCGGGACGATGAACCACGCGATCACCGCGGCGAGCAGTGCGGCCACGGCCGAGATCAGCACCAGCGACACGGCCATGCGAAACCACAGACCATAACGGGAGAACGCTCCGCGTCTCCTCTTGGAAGGGACCCGCCCCTTCACGCGTGTGACATCACGCTTCACGCTGCCAAGCTAACGTTTCTGACCGACATCACGGCCGATGGTCATGATGTTGCGACCGCAATGATGATATCGGTCACGGGCTGGAGCGTCGTGGGCACGGCGGGCTTCACGGTGAGACGCCACGGCCCCGGCCGCGGTAGGACCAGCGCCGTGCGGTAGCGGCCCTCACCGAGGTTGCGCATGACGGGGGTGGCGACCTCCGCGCCGGTCTCGTCGTGCTCGGCGGTGACGTCGAGGGGCAGGCGCTCAGAGCCGGTGGTCACGGTGATCTCGGCCGGCTCACCCACCGGCGCGAGCTCCGGGACGTCCAGCGAGAGCACGTCCTCGACGGTCGCCTGGTACTTGCGCACCGGGGTGGCGGTGAGGATGGCGTGCAGGGCGTGCAGCAGCGGCTTCGCGCCGGCCAGGGCGGCGTGGCGGTCGCCGGAGAAACGCACCTGGCCGTCGTCGGCGAACTCGGGAGGCACGCAGGCGAAGCGGGGCACCGTGCCGTCGCCGTGCGGGTCCTCCCCGTTCCACGTGGAGAGAGCGGCCACGCCGGCGGCGTCGTGCCGGATGCTGAGGGTGGTCGGCTGGCGGTGGCCGCCGAAGGTCCACAGCCCGTACGGGGCGGGCGTGCCGTCGGCGACGGCGTCACGGATCTCCTGGTGGAAGGCCGCGCCGTGCTTGACGGCCTCGGTCGGGAGGTCGGGCAGGCCGGTGTCGGTCAGCCGGTACATGCGCCCGTCCCCGCGGTCCACGCAGCGGTACGTCGGGAGCAGCTCGTGCGCCGACGCGAAGGTGGCGACCACGTCACGCAGCTCGTCCAGCACTTTCCCGAACCGTCCCAGCCGGGACCGGATGCCCGGCGCCAGCCCGAGGCTCAGCGCCGCCGCGGCCTTGGCGGCCCCCTGGTGCGGGGTGCCGATCGTGACGAGGCCGCGCGCGATCTCACGGCCGCCGAGCACCTCCAGGTAGTACCGCGCGATCAGCCCGCCCATCGAGTGGCACACGAACACCGCCTTGGCGTCCGGCACCGTCTCCCGCCACCGCAGGAGCTCCCTCTCGACGACGTCCCCCAGGCGGCACGCGTTGACCCGGCACGACAGGCGCCAGTCGTACGGGAACGCCACGAGGTTCCCCCGGCTCACGTCGAAGACCTTCTCCAGGTGATCGAGCAGCCCGCCGTACCCGTCGATGCCCCACAACCCCGGGACGACGTGCAGTCCCCCGATGAGCCGGGTCGCGGTGACCTCCCCCGGGCCGTCCAGGCGCAGCGCGTCCACCAGGCGCCCCGGCGGCAGCACGTGACGCATCGCGGCCAGCGAGTGGTTCCAGACCTCCCGGCCGTCGCGCTCCAGCACGCTGCCGAGGATGCCGGGGATCACCACCACCAGATCGTCCATGCGCTCCGCCATGCCGTCTCCCATTTGGGGGCGTTCCCGTAGTCAGCCGGTGACCCGCAGGCCATCATGGTCCTACCGGCCCGTCAAGCCGTTTCGCACCCGGGAGGCAGGCAGGTCCATGACCGAACGCGCACGCGCGGACGCGCCCTGATGCGGGAATCGGACATCCACCGAAAAATCGCCGATGCCCTCGTCGCCGCCGCCCCGAGGACCCGGCCCGGTGGCGCCTCCGGGCCGAGCGGCGTCGCCGAGCCGAGGACCCTGCATGGTGGCGCCACCGGACCCGCGAGCCCGCCGCGCGGCGTCCCGGAGCCGAGCACCTGGCCCGGTGGGACCGTGGACTGGGAGGCCGCCGACCCGTACCTGCTGCGCCACCTCGCGGCCCACGCGGCGCTCGGCGGCCGATTACCGGACCTGACGGACGACCCCGGCTACCTCGCGCACGCCGACCCGGCCCGTCTCCTGGAAGCGCTCGGCCTCGCCGGCGCCGACCTGCCTCCCCTGGCCCGCACCTATCTGCGGGCGGCCCACCACCTGCGCGACACCGCCCCGCACGACCGGGCGGGCATCCTGCACACCACCGCCGTCGAGGACGAACCCGACGCGATCCGGCGGTTCACCGGCCGTCCCGCCCGCCCGCTCACCGCCCGCTGGGCCTCGCACACCCGGTCCGACTTCCACCGCACGCTCACCGGGCACGTCGGCGCGGTGTACGCGCTGGCCGTGACGTCCCCCGGCGACGAGGCCGTCCTGCTGGCCAGCGCCGGGTACGACGGCACCATCCGCATCTGGGACCCGATCACCGCAAGCCACCACACGACGCTGCTCGGCCACACCGGCCCGGTCAACGCCCTCGCCTTCACCACCCTGCCCGACGGCACCCTCGTGCTGGCCGGCGCGGGGGACGACCGCATCATAAGGATCTGGGACCCGGCCACCACGACCACCCTCCTCACCCTCGCCGGGCACACCGGCCCCATCAACGCCCTGGCCTTCGCCCCACTGCCGGGTGGCCGGCTGCTGCTGGCCGGCGCCGGGGCCGACCGCACCGTACGGATCTGGGACCTCGCCACCGCGACCCACCGCGTCATCCCCGACCACACCGCCCCGGTCAACGCGCTGGCCTTCGCCGCCCTCCCGAGCGGCGCCGCCCTGCTCGCCAGCGCGGGGGACGACCGCACCGTCCGCGTATGGGACCCGGCCACCGCGTCCCACCGCGTCACCCTCGTCGGGCACACCGACCCGGTCAACGCGCTCGCCCTCACCGCGCCCGCGCACGGCGTCCCACTGCTGGCCAGCGCCGGGGACGACCGCACCATCCGCGTGTGCAACCCCGCCGCCGCCACCCACCGCACCACCCTGCACCCGACGTTCACCGGGCACACCGGCCCGGTCAACGCGCTGGCCTTCCCCGCCGAGACCCTCGGCACCCCGCCGCTGGCCAGCGCCGGGGACGACCACACCATCGGCCTGTGGAACGCGACCACCTCGCACCACACCGGCCTGAACGGGAACACCGGGTCGGTGCGGGCCCTCGCGTACACCACGCTGCCGAACGGCGTGCCTCTGCTGGCCAGCGCCGGGCACGACTCCAGCGTCCGCCTCTGGAACCCGGCCGCCGCCACCGGCCGCGCCGCATTCACCGGCGACCACGACGCCGTGTACGCGCTGGCCCGCGTCACCATGCCCGACGGCACACCGCTGGTCGCCGTCCCCGGCGACGGCCGGTCCGTCCGCCTCTGCGACCCCGCGAACGCCACCCCGCACCTGTACCTGCCGGGGTTCAGCTCCTCCGTCTACGCCCTGAGCTCCTGCACCTGCCCCGACGGCAGCCCGCTGCTGGCGGCCGGGGGGCGGCAGCGCACCGTCTGGCTCTGGGAACTCACCACCGGCACCGCCCGCGCCGCCCTCGTCGGCGCCAACCGCTCGGTGCGCGCCCTCGCCGCCACCACCCTGCCCGGCGGCACCCCCCTGATCGCGAGCGCCGGGGACGACCACGTCATCCAGCTCTGGGACCCCCGAGCCGTCACCGCCCACGCCGCCCTCACCGGCCACGAAGGCCCGGTGTACGCCCTGACCTTCACCACCCTGCCCGACGGCACCCCGCTGCTCGCCAGCACCGGGTACGACGGCACGCTCCGCCTCTGGGACCCGGTCGCGGCGGCCCCCCGCGCCGTCCTCACCGCCCACGAAGGCCCGGCGTACGCACTCACCTCCATCCCCCTCCCCGACGGCACCCCGCTCCTCGCCACCGCCGGGCGCGACCGGACCGTCCGCCTCTGGAACCCGTCCACCGGCCGCCCCTGCGTCACCCTCCCCGGCCCTGCCCACCTCGTCCGCACCCTGGCCGCCACCACCCGCCCCGACGGCACCCCCCTGCTCGCCGCCGCCGGCGACGACCACACCGTCCGCCTCTGGAACCCCGCCACCACCCGCCCCGTCGACACGATGCCCCTCTCCGCCGTCGTGTACTCCCTCGCCTTCGCCGGCCACCACCTCCTCGCCGGCACCGCCCGCGGCGTCACCGCCTTCGACCTGCGGTGACCACTCACCTTCGCCGGACGCCCCCTCCCCGCCGTCCGACGGATTCACCTCATCGGCGCCGCGCCGGCGGGACGGTGTACGGCGAATCCCGGCGCCGTCCTACGGCGAAGCACTGGGTGAACGTTCCTGGATACGGCACTGGATACGTCTGATTGATGGTGTTTCCGTAGTCAGCCGGTGACCCCCGGCGCCATCATGGTCTTGCCAGGCCCGCCGATCCCCGGGAGTACCCCCGACCATGACAGAGGCACCGCACGGCGCGTTCATCGTCGTCGGCATGGCGGACTACGACCACCACGACGACCTGGACCACGTCAAACGCGTCGTCCCCGACCTGTGTGCGGCCCTCGCCTCCTGCAAACTCACCCAGCACCTCCCCGCGCTCGCCCGCGGTGGCACGTTCCTGGAGGTGGTCGGCGCACTCAGCGCCCCCTTACGCGACCGGCCGACCTCCCTGGTCCTCTACTGGACCGGCCACGGTGTTCATCTGCCGCACGGCGATTTCCTTCTGGTGAAGAACTCACCTCCCGAACGAGGGCTCGGCCCGTTCAACGCGGTGAACGCCCGCGACCTGGCGAGCAACCTGGCCGTCTGGCAGGTCCGCGAAGCCATAGTGATCATCGACGCGTGCTACTCCGGCACCTCCGCCCTGGAGGTCGCCGACCTCCTCTTCCGCGCCATCAAGGAGCAGACCTTCCCGGACGGCGACCCGAACGTCTCGATCATCGCCTCCTGCGGCCCGTTCGACCGGGTCCAGGACGGCCACTTCGCCGAACGCTTCGTCAGCATCGTCCGCAACGGCGGCACGTCCCGCGACTGGGCCCCCGGCAACGAGTACGTCTACCCGTTCCAGGTCATCGAAGAGATCAACAAGGAAGCCGACCACCTCGGCCTCTCCCGCGCCAGCCACATCTCCTACGGCAGCCCCCCACGCCTCATCCCCAACCCCAAGGCGATGGTCCTCCCCACCGACGACGTCCACACCCAGGCCCGCCGCCAGCAACGCATCCTCGACACCGGCCTGCGCGACCACTTCCGCCGCGCCGCCAGCGGCATAGAGGTCGACAGCACGGGCTGGTTCTTCGTCGGCCGCACAAGAATCCTCAGCACCCTCCTGACCTGGCTCGACGCCGACCGCGCCTACGGCCTCCGCGTCATCACCGGCAAACCGGGTTCCGGCAAGTCCGCCGTCCTCGGCCGCATAGCCACGCTGTCCCACCCCGCCTACCGCGAACTGGCCGAACAGGAAGGCGCCCTGGAAGGCGCCGCCCCCGGCACCATCCCCCGAGAGGGCCTGATAGACGTAGCCCTCCACGCCAGGAACAAGTCCCTCCACGACTGCTGGGACCTGCTCTCCTCCGGCCTCGACATCCCCCCACCCCCCGACGGCTGGCGCTCCAGCGCCGAGTTGATCGACCGCATAACGGCCCTGCACCGCCCCGTCCGCATCATCATCGACGCCCTGGACGAGGCCCGCCGCGACGCCATCCTGGCAATAGCCACCGACCTCATCCGCCCCCTGGGCCAGCAACAAGACATCAGAGTCCTGGTAGGCACCCGCCCCAACGCCCCCTGGATGACCACCCCCACCGCCCCCGGCCGCGGCCCATTGACCACCCTCCTCGCCCCCGACGCCCACCACACCGTCGTCCTCGACACCGACCCCCACACCCAGCAGGACATCGAACAGTACGTAACCCGCCGCCTCACCCGCACCCCCAACTCCCCCTACCGCTCAGCCCCCCACCCCACCATCGAGGCCACAGCCCAAGCCGTAGCCGAAGCCAGCGCCGGCGTCTTCCTCTTCGCCCGAATAGTCACCCGGGCCCTCCTGGCCCGCACCACCCCGTTACGCCTAGGCACCGAAGAAGCCTCCCAAATGCTCTCCGGCGAGGTGGCAGACGTCTTCGCCGCCGACCTGGCCCGCTTCGGCGAAGACGAAGGGAAAGTCCGCGAACTGCTGTCCCCCCTGGCCTGGGCCGAAGGAGCCGGCTTCCCCCGCCACCTGATCTGGCCCACCGTAGCCACGGCTCTCTCCCCCACCGGCACGCAATACACCACCGCCGACATCGACTGGCTCCTCGACATAGCCGGCTACCACGTCAGCGAATCCAGCGAAGACGGCCAAGCCGTCTACCGCCTCTACCACCAGGCCTTCGCCGACTACTTCCGCGCCTTGGCCACCCGGATTCCGTGATGCGGAACGCGGGGCGGGGAGGGGTGCCGCTGATGGTGAATCGGGTGGATGTGTTGTGTGAGGGTGGTGGGCGGGGGTTGTGGCTGGTGCGGGAGCCGGCTTCTGGGTGGGGATGGGCGGATGGGGGCTGCGGACGTACGGTCTGGTTCTGTGTTCAGGGGCCGGGTGGGGGGATCGATGCGTGAGGCGGGAATCCAGGGGCGGATCACTGAGGCGTTGCTGGGGACCGTCGCGGGTGGGTGGGGGACGGCGGATCCGTACGTGGTGCGGCATCTGGCGGTGCACGCGGCGGGGGCGGGGCGGCTTGGGGAGTTGGTGGAGGACGCGGAGTTCGTGGTGCACGCGGAGCCGGGGCGGTTGCTGGAGGTGCTGGGGGCGGTGGAGCCGGCGGAGCATCCGCTGGCGCGGGTGTACTGGCGGGCGGCGCATCATCTGCGGGACTCGGCGGTCGGGGACCGGGCGAACATCCTGCGGACTACGGCGCTGGAGGATGAGCCTGACGCGGTAGCGCGGATCTCCGTGCCGGTGGGGCCGCCGTTGACGGTGCGGCACGCGCGGTTCCAGGCTTCGCACTTCCATCGCACGCTTTACGGGCACACCGGGGCCGTCTACTCGCTGGAGTTCCTCACGCTGGCGGACGGGACGGTGCTCCTC
This sequence comes from Sphaerisporangium sp. B11E5, assembly GCF_039871875.1. Classification (NCBI taxonomy): domain Bacteria; kingdom Bacillati; phylum Actinomycetota; class Actinomycetes; order Streptosporangiales; family Streptosporangiaceae; genus Sphaerisporangium; species Sphaerisporangium sp. B11E5. Next base: position 88,428 of record NZ_JBDPMD010000021.1, read on the forward strand.
GCCAGCGGCGGGGACGACGGGACCATACGGCTGTGGGACCCGGTGAGCGCCACGCCGCGGACCACCCTGACCGGGCACAGCGGTGCGGTGCGAGGGCTGGCGCAGGTCACCTTGCGGGACGGGACGGTGTTGCTGGCCAGCGGCGGGACGGACGCTGACGTCCGGTTGTGGGACCCGGCGGCCGCCGTGCCGCTGGACACGCTCCAGCACCAAGGTGCCGCTGTGTACTCCCTCGCGTCCACCACCCTGCCGGACGGCACATCTCTGCTGGCGAGCGGTGACCTGGCCGGGAACATCCACGTATCGGATCCGTGCACGGGACGCCGCCTGACCGTCCTCAAGGGGCACGGCGCCATCGTGAACGCCCTGGGCTTCGTCACCCTCACCGGTGGGACCACCGTGATGGCCAGCGGCAGCAGCGACAACTCCGCGCGGCTCTGGGACCCCCTCACCGGCTCCCACAGAGAGCTCAAGGGCCACCAGAACTGGGTGAACGCCCTGACGTTCACCACGGGACCCGACGGCGACCCCGTCCTGCTCACCGGGGACTCCAACGGGGTGATCAGGATGTGGGACCCTGCCACAGGCCGCGATCTCGGCGCGTTGGAGGGCCACAGGTCGTGGGTGAGCGCTCTCGCCTCCACCCCCCTGCCCGGCGGCGCCCCTGTGGCGGCCATCGCCAGCACCAATGACGTGACGCTCCTGCGTGACCTGACCGGCCGGGACGGCACCACCCGCACCGGCCACACCGCGTGGGTGTACACGGTGGCGTTCGGCACTCTCCCCGGCGGCACCTCGCTGATGGCCACCGGGGGCAACGACCACACCGTCCGCCTGTGGGACCCCAGCTCCCCGGCCCCTCTCGCCGACGATGCCGAGGACGCGTCGGAAGTGTTCTCCCTCGCCTTGACCACCTTGCCGGACGGCAACCCCGTGCTGGCCGGCGGCAGCCTACGTTCGGACGTCAAACTGCTGGACGCTGAGACGGCCGTCACCCGGCGCCTCCTCTCCGGACACAAGGGCCAGGTGTACGCACTGGACCTCACCATCCTTCCGGACGGCACCACGCTGCTGGCCAGCGGAAGCTATGACAGCACCATCCGCGTATGGGACCCCGGTAGCGGCGCCACCCGCTTGGTGATAACCGGGCATACGAACACGGTGTACGCGGTGGCCTTCTGCCACCTGCGTGACGGCACCGTTATCGTGGCCGGCACCGGAAACGAGCAGAGAGAAGACGGCGACTACGAAGGCGCCGTCCGCCTGTGGGACCCGATCACCGGCGGATCCCGCGGTGTCCTCACCGGCCACACCAGCGGCATGAGCGCCCTGGCCGCCACCGCCCTGCCCGACGGGACCCCTCTGCTGGCCAGCTCCGGGCACGACACAACCATCCGCCTCTGGAACCCGGCCACCCTGAAACACCGAGCCACCCTGACCGGTCACCGCCGCACAGTCACCGCCCTGGCCTTCACCACCCTCCCCGACGGCACCCTGGTCCTCGCCAGCGCCGGCTACGACGCCACCGTTCGCCTCTGGGACCCGATCACCAAACGCCTCCGCACCGTCATGAACGGCCACACCGGCTGGATCATGGCCCTGGCCTTCACCACTCTCCCCGACGGAACGGCCCTCCTCGCCAGCGCCGGCTACGACGGCACCATCCGCCTATGGGACCCGTCCACCGGCCGCCCCATCTACACCCTGCCGGTGTCGGTCACCGTCCGCGCCTTGGTGTTCGCCGGCGAACGACTGGTGGCGGGCACGGCCCGGGGCGTCCTCGTGATGGACTACCTGCACGGGAGCCGTTGATGCGGGAGGCCGAGATCCAAGCCAGGGTCACCGACGCCTTGCTGGGCACGCTCGCCGGACGCGACGGCTGGCCCACAGCGAACCCCTACCTGACGCGCCACCTGGCCGCGCACGCGGCCGCTGGGAAGAAGCTCGGGGAGCTGGCGTGGGACGCCGGTTACCTGACGCACGCGGACCCGGCACGGCTGGTGGAGGTGCTGGGCACGGTCGACGCCGGGCAGTTCCCGCTGGCACGGGCGTACTGGCGGGCCGCGCGGTATCTGGCGGACGTCCATCCCCTGGACCGGGGCAACATCCTGCACACCATCGCCGTGCAGGACGAGCCGGAGGCGTTGAGGTGGCTGACCGCGCCGGGCGGGCGGCCGCTCACCGTACGGTGGGCCGAGGTCGTCGCCTCGGATTTCCACAGGACGCTCATCGGGCACACGGGGTGGGTGCACACCCTCTCCTTCGTCACCTTGCCCGGCGGGGTACGGCTGCTGGCCAGCGGCGGGGACGACGGGACCGTCCGGCTGTGGGATCCGGTCACCACCGAGGTGCACACCACCTTCACCGGGCACACTGGGACGGTGGAGTCGCTGGCCTCGTTCACGCCGGCCGACGGGCCGGTCCTGCTGGCCAGCGGGAGCGCCGACCGTACCGTCCGGCTGTGGGATCCGGCGACCGCGGCGCCGGGCCGCGTCCTGACCGGGCGCAGCGGCACGGTGAAGGCACTGGCGTTCCTCGCCCCCTCCGATGACGTGCTGCTGGCCGCCGGCGACAGCAACGGCAGCATCCACCTGTGGGAGATCGGCACCGGGCGCCGCCGCCCTCCCCTCACCGGCCACCTCGGACCGGTGAACGCACTGGCCTCTGCTCTGCTCCCGGACGGCACCCCCTTGCTGGCAAGCGGCGGAAGCGACATGACCGTGCGGTTGTGGAACCCGGTGGCCCGCAGCGGCACGTCGCTCACCGGCCATACCAACTGGGTGACCGCGCTGACGTTCGTCACCCTGCCGGACGGCACCTTCCTGCTGGCCAGTTCGGACACGGACGGCACTCTCCGATTGTGGGACCCGGTCCGCGCCGTACCCCACTCCGTGATGACCGGTCACAGCGCGTGGGTGAACGCCCTGGCCTTCGCCGCGTTGCCCGATGGGACCCCGCTCATGGCCAGCGCCGGATCCGGTGGCGGCGTACGGATATGGATCGCGGGGGAGCCCGCCCCGCGCCGTACGTACACCGGCCACACGGCCTGGGTGAACGCCCTGGCCGCCACCGTCATGCCCGATGACACGCTTGTGCTCGCCAGCGCCGCGAACGACCACACCGTCCGGTTGTGGGGGTCGGGCAGCGTCGGACACGCCGGCAGCTCCACCGGGCACACCGCCGGAGCGAGTTCCCTGGCGTACGGCAGGCCGCCGGACGGGGACCCGGTCGTGGCCGTGGGCTACACCGACGGGCGCATCAAGTGCTGGCACCCTGACGGCACACCCGTCGCCGCCCCCAAGGGCCACTCCGGCTCGGTGAGCGGGCTGGCCTTCGCCACCTGGGCCGACGGCACACCGCTGCTGGTCAGTGTGGGACACGACATGACCCTCCGGTTGTGGAACCCGCCCTCCGGCGGCCGGCGCGCGGTCCTTGAGATCGCTCGCAAGAAACACCAGGGAACCGTGAAGGCGCTCGCCGTCACCAACCTCCCCGATGGCACGGTCGTCGCGGCCACCGCGGGAGACCATCGCAAGCGGCGGCCGGACCATATCGGGTCCGAAGGAAGCATCCGGCTGTGGAATCTGGCGAAAGGCTCGAAGTACGCCGATTTCGTGGCGCACTCCAGCGCGGTGACCGCCCTGGTCTTCCTGACCCTGGGCGACGGCACACCCTTGCTCGCCAGCGCGGGAACGGACCGCACGGTGGGGCTGTGGGACCCGGCCGGCGGCGGCGCGCGGGGCAGGCTCACCGGGCACACGGGTGCGCTGATGGCACTCGCCGTCGTACCGGCCCCCGGCGGTCCCCAGCTCGCCAGCGCCGGGCATGACGGCACCGTGCGGCTGTGGGATCCGCGGACCGCGCGGTGCCGGGCCGTCCTCACCGGACACACCGGCTGGGTGACGGCGCTGGCGTCCACGCTGCTGCCCGGTGGGCGGGCCGTGCTGGCCGGAGGCGGGTACGACGGCACGATCCGGCTCTGGGACCCGGAGACAGGCCGGGCGATCTCCACCATGCCGGTCGGGACCGACGTGCGCGCGCTGACCTTCGCCGGCCGGATGCTCGTGGCCGGGACGGCGCGTGGGGTCGTCGTGTTCGACGTGGGCCGGGTCTAGCGGGTCGCGTCCAGCAGGGCGTCCAGGTCGTCCTCGGGGAGGCCGAGGTCGACGCGGATGCGGTAGCGGGTGCGGAGCAAAGCGTCGCGGGTGGTTCCCGTGTCGTCGCCGGTGAGGATGCCCTCGGTGGCCCAGTCGTGGGCGGCGGTGAGGTCGCCGTAGGCCAGGAGGGTCTCGGCTACGTGTAAGGCGGTGGAGGGGGAGACGGGTGGGGTGGATTTGATGGAGTCGATCAGGTCTCGGGCCTCGTCGGGGCGGTCGAGTTCGAAGAGGGTGTCGGCGATGCCGGCGCGGGGGTCGACCGGGACTTCGCCGCCGTCGTCCAGGGCGCGCTGGTAGCAGTCCAGGGCGCGGGCGGGCTGGCCTGCCTGGCGCCATTCCTCGGCGGTCAGGACCAGGATCGCGGCGCGGGACACGTCTCCCGAGGTGTAACCGCGGGCCAGGGTGTCGAGGCGATCGGCCAGGGCGCCGTGGTCGTCGTTCAGGAGCGCCTGCTCCAGGAGCCGATCTAGCTGCTCTCGAGTCACATGTGCCACAAGGACGAGATTACCGAGCGACGCTCGACTTCGCCGGGCATTGCTTCGGTAGCGATTCGCACATGTTCGGGTACGCTCCGCGTGGCGTTCGGGACAGGGGGGCATCTCCCCATCGCCTGGAAGCTCGCCCGTTCGAGGGAGCTGCGATGGACATCTCCTGGCAGACCACCTTCGCCCTCGCTTGCGCCGCCATCACCGCCGCGGTGATCCCGGGAACCCTCGGTTACGCCACCGCCCGCCTTGAGGCGGCCGACCGCCATCATCACGAAGTGGTGCGGCTGAAAGCCGACCTGCAGGCCGCCCGTCAGATCGTCCGGCGTGACTCGGCCACCTGCGGGCCGGAGGAACGGCCGTGGCCGGCCCCGAGCGGCAGGTGACCGGGCTGGAGGACCTCCAGGAGCCGCCGCGAACGCCCGCGGGTGAGTCGTCCCGACTAGAGGACCTCCAGGAGGCGTGCCGCGAACGCCTTCGGGTGGGTCGTGGGGCCGTTGTGGCCGCCGGGGAACTCGCGGAGCGAGGTGCCGAGGGCGACGGCGAGGCGTTCGGCGCAGGCGCGGTCGAAGAAGCGGCGCGAGGCGGTGTCGCCGACGGCGGGGACGATCGGCACGGGGACGGCGGACAGGGCGGCGGCGTCCAGGGTGCAGCGGCGCATGGCGGGCACGTCGTAGGTGAAGAAGTAGTGGAAGTTGGCGATGCGCTCCATGGACAGCGGGGGCGGCAGCTCGGCTCCCGGTTCCCTGCTCTCGGTGGCGGCGCCGGTGATCTCGGCGAGTCTCTTGAACGCCGCGACCCAGCCGTCCTCGCGGTAGACCCGCAGCAGGCCGTCGATCAGCACCTCGGCGTCCGCCCGCTCGGTGTCGGGGAGCAGCGCGATCGCGGGCGGTTCGTGGGTGACGAGCCGGCGGACCCACCGGGGGTGGCGGGCGGCGAGGACCAGCCCGACGAGGCCGCCCAGGCTGGAGCCGAACACCCGCACCGGCTCACCGGCCAGCGCGACCAGCAGGTGCCAGGCGTCGTCGGCGTGGGTCTCCATGCTGGGCGGCCCTGAGCACGGGGCGCCGGGGCCGGCCAGGGTGCTGCGGGACAGGCCGCGCCGGTCGTAGGTGATCACCGTGTAGTGCTCGGCGAGCCGCCGCACGAGGTCGCCGGCGCGGCGGGCGTCGCCCTCGGCGCCCTGCAGCACGAGCAGCCCCTGCCCGGAGCCGCGCGTCTCGTAGTAGAGGCGCGCCCCCGGCACCTGCAGCGTCCCCGAGGTCACCACGTCCATATTCGTCCCCCGCGGAGGGAGATAACGAACTACCGGCCGGTGGTGACGGCCTCCAGGCTCGCGGACCGCCGGGCGCGCTGCATGGCCCTGAGCTGGCTGGACAGGTATTCGCGTATGAGGCGCTTGGCCTCGTCGATCAAGGGCTGGGCCCCCTGCGGGTCGCGGCGGAACGCCAGCGCCAGCACGGCGCCGCCGGCCTCGACCGCGACGGTGAGGGACAGGTCGAGCTCCTCGCTGTCGGCCATGCCGAAGTCGGCGAGCAGCAGCTCGCGTAACCGCGCGGCGATGACCATGTTGTTCTCGGACGCCGAGTCGAGCAGGTTGAGGTCCACGGCGTCGCCGAACCGCAGGGCACGGAAACCTGGAACGGTCCTGTGCATGTCGACGTACTCGTCGATGATGGCGTCCACCGCGTGCCACCATCTGGTGTACTGCTCGTTCATGAAGCGCAGGCCGACCCGGGAGATGAACAGCTCCACGTTGCGCTGGGTCAGCGCCAGGGTGACGGCCCGTTTGTCGGGGAAGAACTGGTAGACCGAGCCGATCGCCACCGAGGCGCGCTCGGCGATGCGTGTGGTGGACAGCGCGTCGTAGCCGGCTTCGTCGAGGAGTTCGGCGCAGGCGTCCAGCATGCGCTCCACCCGGCGGGCGCTGCGGCGCTGAGAAGGACGCCGTCGCAGGGGTTGCTGCTGCTCGTCGTCGCATGGGTCAGATCGCAGGGCTGTCACAGCTTTCATATTGCCCCTTCATCGCCCTCTGGTCAGTGCTTCCCGGCGGGTCGTCCGATTGCGGCACTGATTCGGTGCGGCAAATAATCACATAGCGGCACCGCGGCACGTCACCCCCGGAATCAGGGGTCGGGGGACAGCCCGGCGCAGGACCGCAGCGCGCCCCACGAGGAGATGGCGGAACGGCGGGCCTGGCCGGTGAGGGGGATCGGGATGCCGCTGTTGATGCGGGCCGGGGTCCACTGGTCCTTGAGCACCTTGCGGCCCTGGATGGTCAGGGTGAGCACGCCGGTGGCGCCGGTCTGCGGGCCGGAGTTGTAGAAGACGAAGTTGCCCATGCCGTAGTTGACGTAGCGTCCGCGCAGGTAGCCGCTGCCGAGCAGGATGTGCGCGTGGCCGCCGACGATCACGTCGGCGCCGGCGGCGATCAGCTTGGGCGCGAGGCTCCGCTGGGCCGGGTTGGGGCAGGCCTGCAGCTCGGTGCCCCAGTGCAGGTGCACGATCACGGTGTCGGACGTCTTGCGTGCCTGGCGGACGGCCTGGATCAGCCGGGCCTCGTTCTTGGCCGAGGCGAGGCCGCCCTGGGTGGAGGTCGCGGTCCACGCCTGGATGAACTCCGAGTCCAGCACCTGGGTGGCGCCGATGATGGCGACGCGGTTGCCGTTGACGGTGCGGCGGAACGGCTTGTACGCCTCGGCGGCGTCCTTCCCGATGCCCACGACGGGGAACTTGGCGCGGCGGATCGCGGCCAGGGAGTCGCGCAGGCCGGACTGCATGTAGTCCATGCCGTGGTTGTTGGCCATGGAGGCGACGTCCACGCCGGCGGCCTTGAGCGCGGTGAGAGCGCTCGGCGGGGCACGGAAGGTGTACTGCTTGCCGGGCGCGGGGGTGCCGCCGGTGGTGATGGCGGTCTCCAGGTTGACCATGGCGAGGTCGGCGCGCTTCAGCACCGAGGCGATGGGCCCGAGCGCGGTGCGCGGGTTGGCGAGCCTGCCTCGCAGCATGCCCTCGAAGTGGGTGTCGCCGCCGAAGGCGATGGTGAACGGTTCACGGCGCACCGCCTGCGGGGTGCGCCCGGCGCCGGAGGAGGAGGTGGCGGAGGAGCCGGAGCCCTTGCCACCGTCCGGTGCGGACGACTCGGCGGGCGAGCACGCCGCGCCTGCGGCGACGACCGACGTGGCGAGCACGACGGCGGCCGTGCGGCGTGCGGACCCGGGCAGGGTCATGCTTCGCCGGGGGGTGTCCGGGGGCGTTATGGGTGGGCTGGGGTGACTTCTCATCGCTCCAGAGCATGCCATCTTCCGCCCTCAGTTGGACACCGCCTCACGAGTGCGCAGGAAGTTCATCTAACTTGGACGATTCCTTTACTTGAACCATTCAGGTTTAGGTTCTAGGGTCGTTGAACGTGGGGGATGCCGAAACGTCGTCGTCAGGCCGGGCCGCGGGTGACCGCGGCCCGGGTGGCGATGCCGCGGACGGTCCGGGCCGGCGATCCCCTCGATGTCCGCGCGACCGGGGCCGCCCCCTGCCTCGATGCCGCGGACGCCGCCGGCTACCTCGCCGAAGAAGCCGATGTCATCTATTGGGGCGTCTGCCCCGAATGCCTCTCCCTACGCACGTGACGGAGTGCGGTACCGCACTCCTTTCCCTAGAGCGATCCGGAGGACCGCACGATGACCGACCGGCCCGTCACGACCACGGACGCGGGCATTCCCGCGCCCAGCGACGAGTTCTCTCTATCGGTGGGCCCGAACGGCCCCTTGCTCCTTCAGGACCACTACGTCATCCAGAAGATGGCGCAGTTCAACCGTGAGCGTGTGCCCGAGCGCGTGGTGCACGCCAAGGGCGGCGGCGCGTACGGCGTGCTCCAGATCACCGAGGACGTGAGCCAGTACACCAAGGCCGGCCTCTTCCAGAAGGGCAAGGAGACCGATCTCTTCCTGCGCTTCTCCTCGGTGGCGGGCGAGCTCGGCAGCCCCGACACCCAGCGCGACCCCCGCGGCTTCGCGATCAAGTTCTACACCGACGAGGGCAACTACGACCTCGTGGGCAACAACACCCCGATCTTCTTCATCCGCGACCCCCAGAAGTTCCAGGACTTCATCCACAGCCAGAAGCGCCGCGCCGACACCAACCTGCGCGACCACAACATGCAGTGGGACTTCTGGACGTTGTCACCGGAGTCGGCCCACCAGGTCACCTTCCTGATGACCGACCGCGGCACCCCGAAGAGCTGGCGGCACATGCACGGCTTCGGGTCCCACACGTTCCTCTGGTACAACGCGGGCGGCGAGAAGTTCTGGGTGAAGTACCACTTCAAGACCGACCAGGGCGTCGCCAACTTCACCGACGCCGAGGCGGGCGCCGTGATCGCCCAGGACGCCGACCACCACATCCGCGACCTGCACACCGCGATCAAGAACGGTGACCACCCGTCGTGGACGGTGAACGTGCAGATCATGCCGTTCGAGGCCGCGGCGGACTACCGCTTCAACCCGTTCGACCTGACCAAGGTGTGGCCGCACGGCGACTACCCCGAGATCACCATCGGCAGGTTCACGCTGAACCGCAACCCGGAGAACTACTTCGCCGAGGTCGAGCAGGCCGCGTTCGAGCCCGCCAACATGGTGCCGGGCATCGGGGCGTCCCCCGACAAGATGCTCCAGGGACGCCTGTTCTCCTATCCCGACACCCATCGCTACCGCATCGGGGCCAACTACCTGCAGCTCCCGGTCAACCGGCCCAAGGTGGACGTCCACAGCTACAACAAGGACGGCCAGATGCGGTACAGCAACCCCGGCGACCCGGTGTACGCGCCGAACAGCCAGGGCGGCCCGGTGGCCGACCCCTCGTTGTTCGCGGGCGACTCCTACCACGTCGCCGGCGAGATCATCCGCAGCGCCTACACCAAGCACGCCGAGGACGACGACTTCGTGCAGCCGCGTGCCCTGTGGGAGAACGTGTTGTCCGGCACCGACCGCGAGCACCTGGTGAGCAACATCGTGGGCCACGCCTCGGCCCCCGAGGTGACCGCCGAGATGAAGAAGCGCGTGGTCGAGTACTGGACCAACGTCCACAAGGACCTCGGCGAGGGCGTCGCCACCGGCCTCGGCGTCGTCTGACCGCGCTCGCGGGGCAGGACCACGCTCCCAGGGTGAGAGAAAGGGCCCGCCGTCACTCCATGACGGCGGGCCTTTCGCGCTCTCGCTCCACTACGCCCGATCCGCCGCCCGGGGTGCGACACCGGCACGGGCGGCCGGAGGCGGAGTGGCCGGGCCGAAGGCTGCCACCTCCGGGCCCGGCGGGGGGGTGAAACACTTGCGTGCCACCGAAGGGCACGATGGCGGCACCACGGTACCAAGAGCGTTCCGGTTTCTCAGGGTTTGCCGTGCCACGCTTCTCCGCACCCGCTCCACGGTTCACCCGCCCTGCGCCACACCGCTCCACACAGATCCCACACGTGTGGCTTCCCAGGGCGGCTTCGGGCGGCAAAGATGAGTTCATCGGACGAACTCAGGAGGCGTTCATGCGTACCGCCCACCGGACCTGCCCGCTGTGCGAAGCCGTCTGCGGCCTGACGATCACGCTCGACGACGGCGGCCGGGTGACCGGGGTGCGCGGCGACGACGCCGACCCGTTCAGCAAGGGCTTCATCTGCCCCAAGGGGGCGAGCCTCGGCCGGCTGGACGAGGACCCCGACCGGCTGAGCGCCCCGCTGGTGCGCCGGGACGGGGCGTGGCACGAGGTGAGCTGGCCCGAGGCGTTCGCGGCCGTGGAGCGGGGGCTCGGCGCCGTGCCGGGGCCCTCCCGGGCGGTGTACCTCGGCAACCCGAGCGCCCACACCATGGCGGGCACGCTGTACGGCACCGCGCTCATCAGGTCGCTCGGCACCCGGCAGGTGTACTCGGCCAGCACGGCCGACCAGATGCCGAAGCACGTGTCGGCGGGGCTGATGTTCGGAGACCCGCTGGCCATCCCGGTGCCGGACCTGGACCGCACGGACTTCCTGCTGATGCTCGGCGCCAACCCGCTGGAGTCCAACGGGTCGCTGTGCACCGCGCCGGACTTCCCCGGCCGTCTGAAGGCCCTGCGGGCGCGCGGGGGACGCCTGGTGGTCGTGGACCCGCGCCGCACCCGCACGGCCGCGCTCGCGGACGAGCACGTGTTCGCCCGGCCGGGGACCGACGCGCACCTGCTGATGGGCATGGTGCACACCCTGTTCGCCGAGAAGCTGACCGACGTGCGGGTGCCGGTGACCGGGCTGGAGGAGCTGGAGGAGGCGGCGGCGGGCTTCACCCCGGAGGCCTGCGCGGCGGTGTGCGGAGTGCCCGCCGAGCGGATCTCCGGGCTGGCGCGGGAGCTGGCCGCCGCGCCCACCGCCGCGGTGTACGGGCGGATCGGCACGTGCACGGTGGAGTTCGGCACGCTGGCGCAGTGGCTGGTGGACGTGCTCAACGTGCTGACCGGCAACCTGGACCGGCCCGGCGGGGCGATGTTCCCCTGCCCGGCCACCGAGGGGCCGCGGCGCCGCAGTCCGTACACCACCGGCCGCTGGCACAGCCGGGTGCGCGGGCTGCCCGAGGCCAACGGCGAACTGCCGGTGGCGACGCTGGCCGACGAGATCGAGACGCCGGGGGAAGGGCAGATCCGGGCGCTGGTCACGGTGGCGGGCAACCCCGTGTTGTCGGCGCCAGGTGGCGCGCGGCTGGACGGGGCGCTGGCCCGGCTGGACTTCATGGTGAGCGTCGATCCGTACCTGAACGAGACCACCCGGCACGCGCACGTGATCCTGCCGCCGCCGCGGGTGCTGCAGTCCGGGCACTACGACTTCGCGCTGCTCGGCTTCGCGGTGCGCGACTACACGCGGTACTCGCCGCCGGTGCTGCCGACGGCGGAGGACCGGCCGTCGGAGTCGCAGATCCTCGCCCGGCTGGCCATGATCGCGTCCGGGCAGGGAGCGGAGGCCGACCCCGGCCTGCTGGACGAGCTGATCCTGGACCAGACGCTGCGCAAGGCGGTGGAGACGCCCGGTTCGCCGGTGGAGGGGCGCGATCCCGCCGAGCTGCGGGCCCTGCTCACCGGGACCACGGGGGCGGAGCTCCGGCTGGACGCCATGCTGCGCCTCGGGCCGTACGGTGCGTGGGGCGGGCGGCTGCCGTACGACGGGGCGTCCGGCGGGGACGGGCTGTCGCTGGCCACGCTGCGTGAGCACCCGCACGGGCTGGACCTCGGGCCGCTGCGGCCGCGGCTCGGCGAGGTGCTGCGGACGGCGTCGGGGGCCGTGGAGCTGGCCCCGGAGACGATCACGGCGGACGTGGCGCGGCTGCGGGAGGCGCTCGGGCGGGAGGCGAGCCCGTTCGTGCTGATCGGGCGGCGGCACCTGCGCTCCAACAACAGTTGGATGCACAACGTGGCGCCGCTGGTGGGCGGCAGCAACCGGTGCACGCTGCAGATCCACCCGGACGACGCCGAGCGGCTCGGGCTGGACGGCCGGGCGGTGGTGCGGTCGGCGGCCGGGGAGCTCACCGTCCCGGTGGAGACGACCGACACGATCATGCGCGGGGTGGTGAGCCTGCCGCACGGCTGGGGACACGCGGGCACCACCCAGGCGGTGGCGGCGGAACACGCCGGGGTGAGCGCCAACGTGCTGACCGACGCGTCCGTGGTCGACCCGCTGTCGGGGAACGCCGTGTTCAACGGAGTGCCGGTCACCCTCACGCCCGCCTGAGCCGGCACCGGTAGCCTGGACGAAGCACGGTGTTTCCCCGGAGTCACAGGGGTACGTCCCTTAGGCAAGAGGGGGCGAAAGTGGAGGAAACTTCGAATTCGATCAACTCGCGGCGCCGGACGCTCCGGGAAACCCTGGGGCTCGGGCGCATGTCGCTGCCGGACGGCCTCACCGAGCGCCTGGAGCACATGAGCGCCCTTGACCGGATCACCCAGGGCCTCGCCAAGGCCGTCCGCCGGGTCCTGCCCGCCGGTCATCCCCTGCGGGACGCGCTGCACGGCGTGCCCACCGGCCACCCGCTGCACCCGCCGCTCGCCACCGTGAGCCTCGGCTGCTGGACCGCCACGGCCGTCCTCGACGTCATCGACGCCGACCCCCGGGCCACCCGTGCCGTCCTCGCCACCGGCCTGGTGAGCGCCCTGCCGACCGCCGCCGCGGGCATCACCGACTGGTCCGTCCTGCACCGCGAGCAGCAACGCGTGGGGTTCGTCCACTCCGTGGTCAACGTCGCCGCCCTGAGCCTCTACACCGGCTCGTTGTGGCTGCGCGTGACCGGCCGCCCGAAGGCCGGCCGAGCCCTCGGCTTCCTGGGCCTCGCCGCGGCGGGCGTGGGCGGGTTCCTCGGCGGCCACCTGGCCTACCGCATGACCGCCGGCCCCTCACACGCCGAGCCGCTGACCCACCTGGTCCCCCTGGGCTGGCACGACCTCTGCCGCCTCTGGGACCTGCCGGACGGCCGCCCGGTGACCCGCCGCCTCGGCTACATCCAGCTCTTCGTCCTGCGCCACGGCGCCCAGGTGAAGGTCCTGGCCGACCGCTGCTCCCACCTGGCCGGCCCCCTGCACCAGGGCCGCCTGGTGCTGGAGAACGACGAGGCCTGCGTGGTCTGTCCGTGGCACGGCAGCGTCTTCCGCATAGAGGACGGCGCCGTGGTCCACGGCCCCGCCACCTCACCGCAACCGGCCTTCGAGGTCAACGTGAGAGGCGACGGGGTGGTGCAGGTCCGGCCCCGCCAGGCCTGACGCGCCTCGCGGGACCGGGGGGATCACTCGTCGGGGTCGGCGGCCTCGCCGTCCGCCGCCGGGTACTCGACCAGGGCGAGGATGCGGCTGGCCATGAAACGGGCGGTGCGGACCGGGGTGCCGGTCCTGGTCACTTCGGTCACTTCGATCAGGCCGCGGCGGGTGGCCACGTCCACCCGTCGGCCGGCCTTGGTGGCGATCACTTCGTAGGTGCGCGGCGTACCGCCTGCGTCGATGACGATCTCGACCCGGTCACCCTTCATGTCCAGGTAAATACCCATCCGGGGCTGGGATTATCCGTACACCAGTTTGATAATCGCCACCACACCCACGACGACGATCACTCCCCGGAGGAGGCGAGGGGACAGGCGGCGGCCCACGCCGGCGCCGAGGAAGCCGCCGAGGGTGGAGCCTAGGGAGATCCACAGGACGGCCCACCAATCGACCGGGGCGAACAGGGCGAACAGGACGGCGGCCGCCGAGTTCACCAGGAGGGACAACATGTTCTTGGCGGCGTTGACGCGCTGGAGGTGGTCGTCGAGGAAGATGCCGAGCAGGGCGATGAGGACCACGCCCTGGGCGGCGCCGAAGTAGCCGCCGTACACGCCGGCCACGAAGATGCCGAGCCACAACCAGAAACCGCCGTGCGGGCGCGCGGTCTCGCGGCGGTCGGCCAGCCAGGCGTTCAGCCTCGGCTGCAGGACGACCAGCACGCACGCGATCGCGATCAGGGCCGGGACGATCACGTGGAACGCCTCGGCGGGGAGCACCAGGAGCAGCAGGCCGCCGGACACCGCGCCGGACACCGACCCGGCGCCGAGGCGGACCAGGCGGTCCCGCTGGCCCTTCAGCTCGTCGCGGTACCCGATCACCCCGGTCACCCCGCCGGCGACCAGGCCGACGTTGTTGGAGACGTTGGCGACGATGGGCGGGTAGCCCAGCGCGAGCAGGGTCGGGAACGTGATCAGTGACCCGGACCCGACCACGGCGTTGATCGCCCCCGCCGCGACCCCCGCCACCAGGGCCGCGACCACTTCCCAAGGCGTCAAAACTTCACCTTTCGCACGGCTTCGCCCGATATTAGACGGACACACCGTACCGATGGGACTCCAGGGGCACGTGCCCCCGGACGAGGCGATTCACACGTTGTCGGGGTCACCCTTGGTGATCTCGGGGAGGGTCTGGAGGTACCGGTACGCCAGCAACTGCTGGTCGGGGTCGCCCTCGTGGATGGCCTGGAAGATCATGGCGATCGCGTCGGCCTGGCCCTTGGCGCGCATGGCCTGGGCCTCGGCGTCCGCCTGGGCGCGCAGGACGGCGGCCTCGGCCTCGCCGCGGGCCTTGAGCACGGCGGCCTGGCGCTCGCCCTCCGCGGTGAGGACGGCGGACTGCTTCTGGCCCTCGGCGGTCAGGACGGCCGCGGCCTTGTCCCGCTCGGCGCGCATCTGCCGCTCCACCGAGTCCTGGATGGAGGAGGGCGGGTCGATGGCCTTGAGCTCCACGCGGTTGACCTTGACCCCCCACCGGCCCGCCGCCTCGGCCACCACGTCGCGCAGCTCGGAGTTGATCGTGTCGCGCGAGGTGAGCGTGCGTTCGAGGCCCATGCCGCCGACGACGTCGCGCAGGGTGGTGACGGTGAGCTGCTCCACCGCGGTGAGGAAGCCGGCGATCTCGTACGTCGCGGCCCTGGGGTCGGTGACCTGGTAGTAGATCACCGTGTCGACGGACAGCACCAGGTTGTCCGAGGTGGTCACCGGCGCGGGCGGGAAGGAGACCACCTGCTCGCGGAGGTCCACGATCGTGCGGACGCGGTCGACGAACGGCACCACGACGTTCATGCCGGGCCCGAGCGTGCGGTGGTACCGCCCGAGGCGCTCGATGATGTACGCCTGGCCCTGCGGCACGGTGCGTATCGTCCGATACAGCGCGTAACCGGATAATGCCACCAGTACCGCGGCGACGATGAGCTGAGTCATTGGCTGCTCCGACCGGACGATTCAGATGTCCCCCGGCCGGAATGATATTTGGTCCACGCTTTACGTGGTCGGCAACCACGTGCCCGGCATGGCCCGTACCGGAAGGGTCACCCCGGCAGCGCGCGGGCGTACCACCGGCCGTCCGCGCTGGTCTCCAAGCTCAGCGGCACACCGAAGGTGCGCGACAGGTTGTCGGCGGTCATCACGTACTCGATCGGCCCCTGCGCCACCACCGAGCCGTGCCGCAGCAGCAGCACGTGGGTGAACCCGCTCGGCACCTCCTCCACGTGGTGGGTGACCAGCACCATCGCCGGCGCCTTCGCGTCGTACGCCAGCGCGGACAGGCGCCGCACCAGGTCCTCGCGCCCGCCGAGGTCCAGGCCGGCGGCCGGCTCGTCCAGCAGCAGGAGCTCCGGGTCGGGCATCAGCGCGCGGGCGATCTGCACACGCTTGCGCTCGCCCTCCGACAGCGTGCCGAACTTGCGCCGGATCAGGTGGGCGCAGCCGAGCTGGTCGATCAGCTCCACCGCACGGGTGACGTCCCCCGAGTCGTACTCCTCGTCCCAGCGGCCGAGGATGGCGTACGACGCGGTGAGCACCAGGTCGATGACCTTCTCATCAGACGGCACGCGCTCCGCGATGGACGCGCTGGCCAGCCCGATGCGGGGGCGCAGCTCGAACACGTCCGTCTTGCCGAGCGTCTCGCCGAGGATCTCCACCGAGCCGTCGCTGGGATACAGCAACGCCGCCGCGACCTGCAGCAGCGTCGTCTTCCCCGCGCCGTTGGGGCCGATCACGACCCAGCGCTCGTCCTCCTCGACGGTCCAGTCGATGCCCCGCAACAGGGCGGCGCCATCTCTGCGGACGGCGACATCCTGGAGCCGAAGCACCTGACCACCCATCCCGACTACCTCCTGACATCTCGATCCGGGCGGACGCGGGGTCGCCACGCCGCCCGGCTCCACCCGGCGGGCCGCCCCGCCCGGTGTCGCTCCGGACCAAACCTATTGCAGCATCAGCGCATATCGTGGTCCGGTGCACCCCGATTCACCGATCTCCACCACCTTGGTAGCCTGGGGCAACGCCTGGCTCACCGGGCACGCCGGTCTGGACGAGGCCGTCGACCGGCTGGAGCGCGCGGGTGGACCCCAGGTCGTCGCCTCCGGTGGCACCGAGGTGACGCTGCGGGCCTACCTCGCCGATCTGCGGGTCGAAGGCATGAGCGCCCTGCGGCTCTCCCTGCCCGCCGCCGGCGACCCTCTCGGTCTCACCGGGCCGGCTCCCTTCACCGTCGCCGCCATCGAGGCGGGCCAGGCCGTCACCGCCGTGCTTCCCGAGCGGTGCGCGGGCCTGGTGCCCTCCCTGGACCGCCGCGGCTCCTCGTACGCCGGCATCCGCTGGACCGCCATGGAGGCCAGCGTCACGCCCCCCGACGTCCCCGCCCTCCCCGAGGCCGAGCACGCCCTCACCACGGCCATGCGCTCCGCCACGGACGCGCTGCTGACCGTGGACGGCCCCGGCCAGTCCCATCCGTCCCTCCCCCACGCCGACGAGGGCCTGGCTCCCGGCTACCCCGCACGGGCCCACCGGGTGGCCGCCCTCACCGCCCGCCTCGCCACCGCCGTCCGCGTGGCCAGGGAACGGGGCCTCACCTCGACCCAGATCACCACCCGGGACGAAGCACTCAGAAACCTCGACCACGCCATCCGCCGCGCCCGCGTGGCCGCCCACAACAGCGTGCTGGACCCCCGCCACTCTCCCCGTCCTCACTGACATCCCTCCCGGGGCCGGGGTTCTCCTTCCGGCCCCGGGAGACGGCGTCAGGCGGTCAGACCACCTTGTACGCCCAGAGCTCGTAGCCGTTGGGTGTGCTGTAGTCGACGTAGCTGCACCACCAGACGGTCCACCAGCCGGCACGCTGGCCCATCTCTCCCCAGATCCGGCAGGACTCGGGCTGGAGGTGGTCGCCGATCCGGGTGAGCTGGAGATCGGCGGACGCGGGAGCGGCGGTGAGGGTGCCTCCCAGGCCGGTGAGGCCGAAGGCGAGGGCGGCGATCAGTGAGGCGCGGGCGAGACGGTGGCGCACGGTTCCTCCGGGGGTTGGTCCGCGACGTGGCCGGGCCGAGTGGGAGCGCTCCCACGCGGCCTCTCACAAATTATCCCCATCCCTGGTGACGCCGACAACGACCGTCTCAGAACCGGCTCAGGCGAGGCCGTGGCGGACGGCGTAGAGGGCGGCCTGGGTGCGGTCCTGCACGCCCAGTTTCATGAGGACGTTGGAGACGTGCGTCTTCACCGTCTTCTCGGCGACGAGCAGCTCCCTGGCGATCTCGCGGTTGGACCGGCCGGAGGCGATGAGGGCCAGAACCTCACGCTCCCGTTCGGTGAGCACCGCGATGGACGGCGGCGCGGACGCCGGGGCGGACGGCCCGGCGAGCATGGCGTCGGCCGCCTCGGGGGCCAGCAGCACCTGACCGCCGTGCACCGCCCGGACGGCCTGCACCAGCGCCTCGGGATCCACGTCCTTGTAGAGGAACCCGGCGGCCCCCGACCGCATGGCGGGCGCCACATCCCCCCGGTCGCTCACCGACGTCAGCACGATCACCCGGGTCGGGTCCCCCCGCCCGGAAAGCTCCCGGAGCGCCCCGAGACCGTCCAGCACGGGCATCTTCAGATCCAGCAGCAGCACGTCAGGGGCCAGGGACCCGACCAGCGCGACCGCCTCGGCCCCGTCGCACGCCTCCCCCACCACGTCGAGATCGTCCTGCAACCCCAGGAACGTCCGCAGTCCCTGCCGCACCACCGGGTGGTCGTCCGCGATCACCACCCGGATCACCGCGGCACCTCCAGCCGCACCACGGTCCCCTTCCCCGGCGCCGACACGACCGTCAAGGTCCCCTCCAGCACCTCCGCCCGGTCCTTCATGGACAACAACCCAAGGCCCCGCAACGTCGGCTCCTCCACCACGAACCCGTCCCCGTCGTCCCGCACCTCGAGCACCACGCACGCCCCCACCGTCGTCAGCGTGACACGGATGGCCGACGCGTTCGCGTGCCGCAGCGCGTTGTGCAGCGACTCCTGCGCCACCCGCAGCACCGTCACCTCGGTGTCCGGCGTCAGGTCCTCCACCACGGAGCCCTCGAACGACATCTCCACCGGGGAGAGCCGGTCCAGCAGCGAGACATGCTTGCGCAACGTCTCACACAGCCCGTGCCGGTCCAGCTCGGCGGGGCGCATCTCCACGATGACGGCACGCAGCTCCGCCAGCGCCTCCCCCGCCAGCCGCCGCACGGTGTCGATCTCGGCGCGGGCCCGCTCGACGTCGGCGTCCAGCAGCGCCGACGCCGCCTGCGCGGTCAGCCGCAACGAGAACAGCTTCTGCGTCACCGCGTCGTGCAGCTCGCGCGCCATCCGCGTCCGCTCCTCCGACACCGTCAGCTCCCGCACGCACTCGTACAGCCGCGCGTTGGTCATCGCGATGGCCGCGTGCGCCGCGAACAGCACCAGCAGGCTCTCGTCCCGCCGCGTGAACCCCCCGGGACCCCGCTTGTTGGACAGGAACAGGATGCCGAGCACGTTCTCCCCGTCCTTGATCGGCACCCCGATGAAGTCCTTCAGCACCGGATGCGCGGCCGGCCACCAGCCGAACCGCGGATCCTGCCGGATGTCCGCCAGCCGCACCGGCGCCGCCTCCCGCAGCAGCGCCGCCAGCATGCCGTGCTGCCGCGGCAGCGGCCCGATGGCCTCCCACTGCCGGTCCGACACCCCCTCGGCGACGAACTCGGCGAACGACCCGTCGTCGTCCGGCACGCCGAGCGCGGCGTACCGGGCGTCCAGCAACGTCTGCGCCGACCGCACGATCACCTGCAGCACCTCGCGCACCGACAGGTGCCGCGTCACCGCCAGCACCGCCGAGCTGACCGCGTGCAGCACCGCGTCCCGCTCGCCCGCCTGCTCCGCGCCGTACGCGTCCTCGATGCCGGGGTGTTCCGCCGTCACGCCCTCACTGTAAGCGCCCCCAGGGAGAGGTGACCCGGGCCGGAGGTCCTAGGTCCATGTGCCGACCCCCGAGGCCGATGCCCCGCCTCCCGCGCGCTTCTAACGTCGAGGCCATGACGCGATCGACGGACGGACGAACACCCACGGCCCTGGTCACCGGGGCCTCACGCGGCCTGGGACTGGCCCTGGCCCGCGCCTTGGCCGCCGAAGGCTGGCGGCTGGTCATCACCGCACGGGGAGCGGACGACCTGGAGAAGGCGGCGCTGGAGACCGGCGCCACGGCACTGGCCGGCGACGTCGCCGACCCCGGGCACCGGGCGCGGATCGCGCAGGTCGTGAACGAGCTCGGGGGCCTCGACCTGCTGGTGAACAACGCGAGCACGCTCGGCGCCGCACCGCTGCCCACCCTGGCCGTGTACCCGCTGGACGCCTTGGAGGACGCGCTGCGGCAGAACGTCGTCGCACCGCTCGGGCTGATCCAGGCCACCCTGCGGGGGTTGCGCGAACGCGGGGGCGCGGTGGTGAACATCTCCTCGGACGCGGCCGTCGAGGCGTACGAGGGCTGGGGCGGCTACGGCGCGACCAAGGCGGCGCTGGAGCAGCTCTCCAAGGTGCTCGCCGCCGAGGAGCCGGACATCGCGGTGTGGTGGGTAGACCCGGGCGAGATGCGCACCCGCATGCTGGCCGACGCGGTCGGCGAGGAGGAGGCCGCCGGGGCCGACGACCCCGAGGTGGTGGCCGCGTTCCTGGTGGACCTGGTGCGCGGACGGCCCCGCAGCGGCCGGGTGACCCGGTGATCACCTTCGACCTGCCCCCGGTGCGCGAGGCGCACGAGCCGCCCGAGGAACGCGGCCAGGCCCGCGACGCCGTACGCCTGATGGTGTCGGGCAAGGACACCGGCACCATCACCCACCACGACTTCACCGAACTGCCCGACCTGCTGCGGCCCGGCGACCTGCTCGTCGTCAACGACTCGGCCACCCTGCCCGCCGCGGTGCCGCTGGACCGGCTGGCCGTGCACTTCTCCACCGAACGCGAGGACGGCACGTGGCTGGTGGAGCTGCGCCGCCGCACCGGGGACACCACCGCACCGTACGGCGGGGGCGAGTCCGGTGAGTGGCTGCCCATGCCGGGCGGGGCCACGTTGCGGCTGCTCGGCCGCGAGACGCCGCGGCTGTGGCGGGCCCGGCTGGACCGGGACGTGGCCGGCTACCTGCGTGAGCACGGCAAGCCGATCAGGTACTCGTACGTGCGGAAGGACTGGCCGCTCGCGGCGTACCAGACGGTGTTCGGGGTGCGGCCGGGCAGCGCCGAGATGCCGAGCGCCGGGCGGCCGTTCAGCCCTGAGATCGTGACCGGGCTGGTCGCCAGGGGCGTGCTGATCGCGACGGTGACCCTGCACACCGGGGTCGCCTCGCCGGAGAAGGACGAGCCGCCGTACGCCGAGCGCTTCTCGGTGCCCGCGCAGACGGCGCGGCTGGTCAACCAGGCCGACGGGCGGGTCATCGCGGTGGGGACCACGGTGGTGCGTGCCCTGGAGAGCGCCGTGGTGCCCGGCGGGCGGCGGGTCCGCGCGGCGCGGGGGTGGACGTCCAAGGTGGTGACGCCGCAGGAGGGGGTGCGGGTCGTGGACGGGTTGATCACGGGGCTGCACGAGCCGCGGTCCAGCCACCTGCTGATGCTCACGGCCATCGCCGGGGAGGAGTTGTTGGCACGTTCCTACGAAGAAGCGATTCGAAATGCATATCTGTGGCATGAGTTCGGCGATATCCATATGATCATTCCCGATCAAACCGGATCAATATGATCGGCAGCCCCATTCCCGCCGATCTTCGCCGAAATGGCGCCGCTGACTCGCGGGACGCCATCATCCACTCAGGAGTCGACTCAATGCGACGGCACCTCTCCGTACTCGCCGCACTGACCGTGGCCGGCTCACTCGCCGGCTCCGCGCTCGCCGTGCCCGCCTCGGCGGCCCCCGCCGCCGCGGCGCCGGTGAGCGTCAGCCACGTGAGCGCCGCCCCCCAGTCCCCGCTCAAGACCACCGTGCTCTACAACAAGTACGCGCGCCGCGGCGGTTCGTACACCTACACCGTGAAGGCCAAGAACGTCGGCGAGTGGGCCACCGACTTCGCCGGCCTGCTGGCGCTGATGCCCAAGGGCGCCGCCAAGTACCGCGTGATCAGCAAGTCCCGCTTCACCTGGTGCGACTTCGAGGGCCGCGAGCTGCTCTGCGTCTTCCCCACCCTCGACCCGGGCAAGAGCACCTCCGTCAAGATCAAGGTCTGGCTCAAGCGCAGCACCAAGGGCTCCGTCTACGGCGAGTTCGGCACCTTCTCGGTGGACGTCCCCGGCGGCGTCGACATCAACGACCCGGAAGAGCTCGAGAAGCTCGACCTCGCCCAGGACGTCAAGTACCTCCGCGTGAAGACCAAGATCATCCGCTGACCCACCCGGGGCCGGCACCATCCCCCGGCCCCACCCCCGGGGCACGGCACCGCCGTGCCCCGGACCACAACTCCCCCCGCCCCCTCACCCCCGTGGCGGGACGTCCCCGTCCTCGTCGCGGGACATCCCTGTCCTCGTCCCCGCCCCCGTGGCGGGACGTCCCGTCCTCGTCGCGGGACATCCCTGTCCTCGTCCCCGCCCCCGTGGCGGGACGTCCCGTCCTCGTCGCGGGACATCCCTGTCCTCGTCCCCGCCCCCGTGGCGGGACGTCCCGGTCCCCGACCGTCCCCCGCACCCCGGGCCACCTCCGCGGGCCGTTCCTGGACGGCGCCGACGCGGCGGGACGTGGTACGGCGAATCCGGCGCCGCCGTACGGCGGTCAAGCGGCCGCCGGCACCTCATGGGATCGGGGCAGATCGCCCGACACCGTGGCACGCGCGATGCCGGCCAGTTCACGCCGCGACACCCCCGCCTCGTAGGCGAGAAGCGGAAAGAGGGTCACCTCCACCTCAAGCCCCCGTGACGCGAGCACCCGCCCCAGGGAGGCCAGCAAGGTGTCCTCCCCCACGAAGGCGGGCGCCGTGGCCAACGCGCCCCCCACCTCGCCGTACCGGAGCGTGACGGGCCGCACAGGCACCTCGGCCTCGACCGCCGCCTGGAAGACCGCGGGCCGGAACACCCCGGTGCCTCGCCCGCACCACGTGGTCCCCTCAGGAAAAGCCACAACGGAACGACCTTCGCGCAACACCGCAGCGACCTGCCGCACCGTCCCAGGGAGCAACGACAACCGCTCCCGGTCGATGAACACGGCCCCGCTCCCGGCCACCAGTGTCCGCAGGACAGGCCACCGCGCGATCTCGCTCTTGGCCAGCGCCCGGCAAGGAACCACCGCCGCCACCACCAAGGGATCCAGCCACGACACATGATTGGCGACGATCAGCGCCGCCCCGTCCCCGGGAACCGAGGCCGGCCGGGGAGACCGGGCACCGCCGAACACGGTGAACCCCTCCTGCACCCGCACCCGTATCCCCAGCACCCGCAACAACATCCGCGCCTGCGCCATGGTGGCCGCGCTCAAGGAGTCCGCCCCGAGCCGGCGCGCCACCGCCATCCACGGCAACGCCGCGAGCAGCAACCCCAGCACCCCGAGCACCCGCACCGCCCGCCGCACCGCCCCGGCCGTACGCGACGACGGTGTCACGCAGCCCGACACCGTGCACGGCCCGCTCGGCAGCCACGTCCAGGCGCTCATTCCGGCACCCCGAGGAAGTGCCGCAGGTACCGCGTGTCCACCTCGGCCAGCGACAGCAGCACGAAGAAGTCCGCCGTCCCGAAGTCCGGGTCGTGCGCCGGCGCCCCGCAGATCCACGAGCCGAGCCGCAGGTACCCCCGCAGCAGCGACGGGATCACGAACCGGTCCGGCCGGGGCACCCCCCGTCCCGTCCACTCGTGGTGCGGCCGCACCCGATACTGCTCCGGCCCGAGCGGGATCTTGTCGAGCACCCCGGCGGCGGCCGTCCCCCCGTCGTCCAGGGGGATCGAGCAGCACCCGCCGAGCCAGCCGTACCCGCCGGCCACCATGTAGCGCGCGATCCCGGCCCACATGAGCCCGACCACCGCCCCGCCACGGTGATCGGGATGCACGCATGTACGTCCCACTTCGACCATGTTCGACCGGATGCCGGCCAGCGCCGACAGGTCGAACTCACCGTCCGAGTACAACCGGTCGCACCGGCCGGGAGCCAGCAGCCGGTACGTCCCCACCACCATGTCGCCGTGCCGCACCAGCAGGTGGTCGCAGTAGGAGTCCAGCGGATCGACGTCAAGGCCGGTGATCGGGGAGTCGAGGCGCGCCCCCATCTCCTCGGCGAACACCTGGTGGCGCAGGCGCTGCGCCTCCCGCATCTCGGCGGCGTTCCTGGCCAGCGCCACCGTGTACCGGCCGCGCGCGTCGGTCAGGACGCCCTGATCGCCACCGATGTCCGAAGCACTGCGGACACCGCCGGGAATGAGCTGGGTCATGGCATGCCCTCCTCCTCTGGCCCCATGAAGACATGCGGAGATGGCCATCCGCCGTCCGTATGGTGAACCGCGTGCACGCTCACTCTGAGCGGTCGGTAGCGTTGTCCGGTGATGAAGCAGCGAACGCTTTTGATCACACTGAACGGCCCCGACCGGCCTGGGGTGACGTCGCGGCTCTTCTCCGTGCTGGCGGCGTTCCCCGTGGTCGTCGCCGACGTCGAACAGGTCGTGATCCGCGGCAGGCTCACCCTCGGGGTGCTCGTCGCGTACGCCGGCGGCCCCCCGACCGGCACCGGCGGCACCATCGGCGCCCTGTGGACCGCGGTGGAGCGGCTGGCGGACGACCTCGGCATGGAGGTCGAGCTGTCCACCGGCACCGACGCCAAGGAGAAGCGCCGCCGCGGCCGCCTGCACGTCACCGTCCTCGGCGAGCCCCTGCAACCCGCCGCCATGGCGGGCATCGCGGGCCGCATCGCGGCGGCGGGCGCCAACATCGACCGCATCGAACGCCTGGCCCACGAGCCGGTCACCTGCATCGAGATGGCCATCTCCGGCGCCGAGCCCGACTCGCTGCGCACCGCCCTGGCGGCCGAGGCGGTGCTCCAGGAGGTGGACGTCGCGGTGCAGCGCTCCGGCCTGCACCGGCGAGCCAAGCGGCTCATCGTCATGGACGTCGACTCGACCCTCATCCAGGGTGAAGTGGTCGAGATGCTCGCCGCGCACGCGGGCTGCATGGACGAGGTCGAGAAGATCACCACCGCCGCCATGCGCGGCGAGCTCGACTTCGCCGCGTCGCTACGCGAACGGGTGGCGCTGCTGGAAGGCCTCCCCGAGGAGGTCTTCGACCGCGTACGCGCCGACGTGGTGCTCACCCCCGGCGCCCGCACCCTGGTCCGCACCCTGAAACGGCTGGACTACCGCTTCGCCATCGTCAGCGGCGGCTTCACCCAGATCACCGACACCCTGGTGGCCGACCTGGGCATCGACTACTCCGCCGCCAACACCCTGGAAGTCGTGGACGGCAAACTGACCGGCCGCGTCATCGGCGAGATCGTCGACCGCCCCGGCAAGGCCCGTGCCTTGGAACGCTTCGCCAAGCAGGCCGGCATCCCCATCAGCCAGACAGTGGCCATAGGCGACGGCGCCAACGACCTGGACATGATCACCGCCGCCGGCCTGGGCATAGCCTTCAACGCCAAACCGGTCCTCCGCCAGGCCGCCGACACCGCCGTCAACGTCCCCTACCTGGACGCCATCCTGTACCTCCTCGGCATCTCCCGCGACGAGATCGTCGCCGCCGACGCCGAAGACGCCCAGACCCTCTGACCCGGTCAGTCCTTCGGGTTCCAGCGGTGAGCCAGCCGGCCGTCGCCGGGACCGAGGTCCGTCCACGCCTCAGTGGTCTCGATGACGGCGTAGGCGCCGGGTGGGAACTTGTCCAGGTCGCGGGCCAGGGTGAGGTTGACGACCAGTTCCAGGGCACCGGGATTGTGGCCGACCAGGAGCAGAGTCGAGACCTCGTCGCCGGTGCGGCGGATCAGCTCCACCAGCTCGTCGGGGTAGGCCTCGTAGATGTCGGTCTCGATCTGGACCGGCGCGTCGGGGGCGAGCGTCGCGAGGGTCAGCTCGGCCGTCCGGCGGGTGCGCTCGGACGGGGAGCACAACACGAGATCAGGAGAAAGCCCGAGGGCCTTCAACGCCTCCCCGGCCCGGCCCGCGTCCCGCTCGCCCCGGTCGGTCAGCGGGCGTTGCCGGTCGGCGAGGCCGGGAACGTGCGCGGCCTTGGCGTGACGCAGGACGATGAGGGTGTTCACCCGCCAACTATGCCCTACGACAAGCCCCGAAACGCCACCGGGCGCACGGCCTGTGGACAAGCCGTACGCCCGGGACGGAGGAAACCCGACTAGCTGGAGACCTTCTCCGGCTCGATCGGCGTGGCACCGGCGCCACCGGCGGGCGCGATGCTCGTGGACCGCCGCTTGGACACCACGATGGCGCCCACGACGACGCCGACCGCCACCACGGTGACGCCGATGCGCAGCACCGCGTTGTCGGCGTACGTCACGACCGCCGGGGCGACGAGCAGCGCGACCAGGTTCATCACCTTGATCAGCGGGTTGATGGCGGGGCCCGCCGTGTCCTTGAACGGGTCGCCCACGGTGTCGCCGATGACGGTGGCCGCGTGGGCCTCGGAGCCCTTGCCGCCGTGGTGGCCGTCCTCGACGAGCTTCTTGGCGTTGTCCCACGCGCCACCGGAGTTGGCGAGGAACACCGCCATCAGCGTGCCCGCCGCGATGGCACCGGCCAGGTAGGCGCCGAGCGGCGCGTACCCGAGCGCGAAGCCCACCGCGATCGGCGTCATGACGGCCAGCAGACCGGGGGTGGCCAGCTCACGCAGCGAGTCGCGGGTGCAGATGTCCACGACACGCCCGTAGTCCGGCAGTTCGGACCCAGCCATGATGCCCGGCTTGGTACGGAACTGCTCGCGCACCTCGAACACCACCCGCCCGGCGGCCCGGCCCACCGCGCTGATCGCCAGCCCGGAGAACAGGAACACCACCGCGGCGCCGATGATCAGACCCACCAGCACGTTCGGCGAGTCGACGCTCAGGCTGAACGAGGCGAACTGCCCGAGCGCGTCCTTGACGTCCGCGCTCGCCGTGGCGAGCTGGCCTTCCACCGCCGTACGGAACGCCCCGAACAGCGCCGTCGCCGCGAGCACGGCGGTCGCGATCGCGATGCCCTTGGTGATCGCCTTGGTGGTGTTGCCCACCGCGTCCAGCGAGGTGAGGATGCGGGCACCCTCGCCCTCGACGTCGCCGGACATCTCGGCGATGCCCTGCGCGTTGTCGGAGACCGGCCCGAAGGTGTCCATCGAGACGATCACGCCGACCGTGGTGAGCAGGCCGGTGCCGGCCAGCGCCACCGCGAACAGCGCCACGGTCACGTTGCCGAAGCCCAGCAGGAACGCGCCGTAGACCGCGCCGCCGATGAGCAGCGCCGAGTACACCGCGGACTCCAGGCCGACCGAGATGCCGGACAGGATGACCGTCGCCGGGCCGGTGAGCGAACTCTCGCCGATCTCCCTCACGGGACGGCGGTTGGTCTCGGTGAAGTAGCCGGTGAGCACCTGGATGGCGCTGGCCAGCACCAGACCGACCAGCACCGCGCCGATCGCGATGAGGCGGGGGTCGGAGTCGAGACCGGCGATGGCGGTGCTGACGCCGGTCAGCTCGGCGAAGGAGCCCGGCAGGTAGGCGAACGCCGCGACCGCCACGAGGACGGCCGAGATGATCGCCGAGAGGAAGAAGCCGCGGTTGATGGCGGCCATGCCGTTGCGGTCGCCGCTGCGGGGCGCGGTGGCGAAGATGCCGATGACGGCGGTGACGACACCGATCATCGGGACGATCAGCGGGAACACCAGGCCCTCGGTGCCGAAGGCCACCTTGCCCAGGATGAGGCTGGCGACCAGCATGACGGCGTACGACTCGAACAGGTCGGCCGCCATGCCCGCGCAGTCGCCCACATTGTCGCCCACGTTGTCGGCGATCGTGGCGGCGTTGCGGGGGTCGTCCTCGGGGATGCCCTGCTCGACCTTGCCGACCAGGTCGGCGCCCACGTCGGCCGCCTTGGTGAAGATGCCGCCGCCGACACGCATGAACATCGCCAGCAGCGCCGCACCGAAACCGAAGCCCTCAAGGACGCTCGGGGCGTCGCCCTTGTAGGCGAGCACCACGATGGCCGCGCCGAGCAGGCCGAGGCCGACGGTGAACATGCCGGCCACGCCGCCGGTGCGGAACGCGATCCGCATGGCGACCTTTTCCCCCTGCTCACGGGCGGCGGCGGCCACACGCACGTTGCCTCGCACGGCGAGCCACATGCCCATGAAACCGGTCAGCGCGGAGAACGCGGCGCCGACCACGAAGAACACAGAACGGCCGATGGCCACGCCGGTCGACTCAGCCGGCAGTAGGAACAGCAAGAAAGGGATGAGTACCACGAATATGGCAAGCGTGCGGAATTGCCGCGTCAGATACGCCGCAGCGCCTTCCTGTACGGCACGCGAGATGTTCTGCATGCGTTCAGTTCCCTGACCGGCACTCAGCACCTCGCGTACGAGGCCACCGGCTACGGCGAGCGCGAGAAGCGCCACCGCGGCGACCACGATCACGATGGTGAGGTGGGAACCGCTCAGGGAAACCGCTGCGGCGTCGTCAGCGGCTAGATAAAGCCCAGACATCCGTCCTCCTCGGCCTGACGGGTAGGTCCGAGCTCGGACCGCGCTGCGAAATCGAGTCGGGGGGCGGCGCGCATCCGAGCTGGATTGGCAGTGCCGCTTCCGGTAACGTCCGCAGACCTCCCGCAGGGCGCCGTCGATCTGCGGGGACAAAACCTTGGCCGGTGCGGGGAGTCTACGCAGGCATCAGCCAGATATGAAGCCTCTACCCCCGGCCAATCAGGAACCCGTCCAGTAGGCCGTGAGGCTTTGCCCTGCAACAACGTGGTTTTCCCCACTCCGGTCGGAGCGACCTCCATGTTACGGCCAAGACTGTATTGCCAAAAAATGGTGTCCGAAAGACCTGTGGCCATACCGAAACACCCGGTCCACAGGGACCGGGTGGTGCGCTGGAACGGAAGTCCGGCCGCAATCCCGGGCACGGCGAAACCAGCCGTCGGCTCGCGGGAGACTGCTGCGGGGCCGGGACCCGGGTCAGGCGGCCGGGAGGCCGGTGGCGGCGGGCCAGCTCATGCGGATCCGCAACCCCTTGGCACTCGGGTACACCTCGACGTCGTCCGCCAGGGCGGCGATGACCGCGATGCCGAAGCCGGACATCAACGTGTCGGCCGGCAGAAGGCTGGCGAGCGCCGTGCCGTTGACCGGGGTGGGCGGGTCGTCATCGTCCTGGTAAGCCTGCTCGAGGTCGTCGCTCGGTGCCGAGTCGGTCACCGTGACCTCGAAACGGCCGGAATCGTCGCACAGCTCGATGCGGATCGGCTCACCCGGGCAGTGGACGCGGTGAGCCTCCACTGCCCGCGAGCAGGCCTCTCCGACGGCGAGCCGCACCTCGTCCAGCAGCGCCTCGGCCACACCCGTGCGGCGCGCGATGGCCGTGGCGACCAAGCGCGCCGTGCGGACGTGCGCCGGCAGGGCACTGAACGTCAGCTCGACGGTGGCCATGACTACTTGTCTCGGCCGTGAGCTTCCTTGGCCTCTTCGACCGAGGCGTAAATCCCGAAGACCTTGGTCAACCCGGTGATCCGGAAGATCTTCAGGATGCGTTCCTGAGTGCAGACGAGCTCCAGGGAGCCGTCGTGCGCCCGAACGCGCTTGAGCCCGCCGACCAGCACACCGAGTCCGGTGGAATCAAGGAAGTCAACCTTCTCCATGTTGACCAGGAGGTGGAAGTTGCCCTTGTTCACGAGGTCGATCAGCAGCTCACGCAGCCTCGGCGCGGTATAGACGTCGATCTCACCCTCGACTTCCACGATGGTGAGTCGGTCTTCGGTGTGGTGGTCCAACTTCAGATCCACAGATCCTCCAGCGCCTTGCCTGCTGAGTCCACGACGAGGGGTCTGACATGCTGGGACCCCAAGCCCCAGCGCGCAATACCCTGACGCGCGGCATTCAACCACGCCCCGCCTTCGTGTCTATACGAAATCACGACTCCGGGCGACTCTCCCCCAAGATGCCAAACTGGAAACCAGTGACTGCGACTACATCAGCCTCACGCCGGGCCGAGCCGCTGCTCGGCCGGCTGCTCGCCGTGCCCGCACGCCGGGAGCGTGTCACCCATGTTGAACACGTTCCCGCACGTCAGGCAAGCGATGCATGCTGGCCGGAATGGATGGGCGAGTTGCTTGTCAGCCGTCTGCGAAACCTGGGCGTGGACGGGCTCTGGGAACATCAGGCGGCGGCGGCCGACCTCGTCCACCGTGGCCAAAACGTGATCATCTCCACGGGCACCGCGTCGGGAAAATCGTTGGCCTACCTGGTGCCGGCCGTCTCGGAGATCCTCACGGGGGGCGGCGTCCTGTACCTGACCCCCACCAAGGCGCTCGCGGCGGACCAGTTGCGCGCGGTGCGGGAGCTGAAGCTCGCGCAGGTGCGGGCGGCGACCTACGACGGCGACACACCGGCCGAGGAACGGCAGTGGGTGCGGCGCAACGCCAACTATGTGCTCACCAACCCCGACATGCTGCACAGGTCCATCCTTCCCCGGCATTCGGCGTGGACGTCGTTCTGGCGGCGGCTCAAGATCGTTGTGGTGGACGAGTGCCACGGGTACCGGGGGGTGTTCGGCTCGCACGTGGCGCAGATCCTGCGGCGGCTGCGCCGCGTCTGCGCGAAATACGGCTCCCGCCCGGTGTTCGTGCTCGTGTCGGCCACGGTGAGCGACCCCGCGGCCGCGGCGATGCGCCTGACGGGCCTTGAGACGGCCGAGGTGACCACGGACGCCTCTCCCCGGGGTTCCACCACCTTCGCGCTCTGGGAGCCGCCTCTGACGGATCTGCGCGGCGAGCGGGGCGCGCCGGTGCGGCGGACGGCGACGGCGGAGACCGCCGACCTGCTGTCCGATCTCGTGGTGGACGGCGTGCGGACCCTGGCGTTCGTCCGGTCCCGCCGGGCGGCCGAGACCGTGTCGCTGATCGCCCGGGGCAACCTGGAGGAGGTTTCGCCGGAACTGCCCGCCCAGGTGGCCGCGTACCGGGCCGGGTACCTCGCCGAGGACCGGCGGCGGCTGGAGAAGGCGCTGCGCGACGGCGACGTGATGGGCCTGGCGACCACCAACGCCCTGGAGCTCGGCATCGACGTGTCCGGCCTGGACGCCGTGCTGATCGCCGGCTGGCCCGGCACCCGGGCGTCCTTGTGGCAGCAGGCCGGCCGGGCCGGGCGTGACGGCCAGGACGCCCTCGCGGTGCTGATCGCCCGGGACGACCCGCTGGACACCTACCTCGTGCACCACCCCGAGGCGCTCTTCGGCCGCCCCGTGGAGGCCATCGTCCTGGACCCCGACAACCCCTACGTCCTCGGCCCCCACCTGTGCGCCGCCGCCGCGGAGATCCCTCTGACCGAGGCCGACCTGCCGATCTTCGGCCCGTCCGCCCCCGAGGTCCTCGACGACCTGGTCGGCCGCGCGATGCTGCGCCGCCGCGCGCAGGGCTGGTTCTGGACCCGCCGCGAACGCGCCGCCGACCTCGCCGACATCCGCGGCTCCGGCGCCGCCCCCGTCCAGATCGTGGAAGCCCCCACCGGCCGCCTGCTCGGCACCGTGGACGAGCCCTCCGCCCACACCGCCGTCCACACCGGCGCCGTCCACCTGCACCAGGGCGACACCTACGTGGTCGACACCCTCGACCTGGAGGCCGGCGTAGCCCTGGTCTCCGCCGCCACCCCCGACTACGTCACCTTCGCCCGGGACGTCACCGACATCAGCGTCCTGGAAAGCCTGCGCTCCCGCCCCTTCGGCCCCGGCGAACTCCACTTCGGCACCGTGGAGGTGACCCGCCAAGTCGTCTCGTTCCTGAAACGCCGCCAGCAGACCGGCGAAGTCCTGGGCGAAGAGCCCCTGGACCTCCCCCCACGCACCCTGAACACCCGCGCCGTCTGGTGGACCCTCCCCGACGAGGCCCTGACCCCCCTGCTGGCCGCCGGCCACGACCTCCCCGGCTCCGCCCACGCCGCCGAACACGCCTCGATAGGCCTCCTCCCCCTGTTCGCCACCTGCGACCGCTGGGACATAGGCGGCGTGAGCACCGAACGCCACCCCGACACCGGCCTCCTGACCGTCTTCGTCTACGACGGCCACGAAGGCGGCGCCGGCTTCGCCGAACGCGCCTACACCAAAGCCCACGCCTGGCTGACCGCCACCCAGCAAGCCATCCACTCCTGCGAATGCCAAGCAGGCTGCCCAAGCTGCATCCAAAGCCCCAAATGCGGCAACAGCAACGACCCCCTGGACAAACAGGGCTCCCACCACCTCCTGCAAATCCTCCTGACCTCCTGACCTCGCGACCTCCTGACCTCACGTCCCCGCGACCTCACGTCCCCGCGACCTCACGTCCCCGCGACCTCGCGACCTCGCGACCTCGCGACCTCGCCTCCCCGCGTCCCCGCGTCCCCGCGACCTCGCTTCCCCGCGTCTCCGCGACCTCGCGACCTCACGTCCCCGCGACCTCGCGACCTCGCCTCCCCGCGACCTCGCCTCCCCGCGTCCCCGCGACCTCGCGACCTCACGCCCCCGCGACCTCGCGACCTCACGTCCCCGCGACCTCACGTCCCCGCGTCCCCGCGACCTCACGTCTCCGCGTCCCCTCGATCTCGCATCCCCGCATCCCCGCATCCCCGCATCCCCGCGTCCCCGCGCCCACGTGCAAGACGACGCCAAGCAGTCGCACGGCCGATGCGGCTCCCGTCGTACGCCCCGACGGCTGCAGGCCAGGACGGCGAGCCTCATGGGGCGGAGCACGCCGTGATCTCAGCGAGGCCCGGCGCGGGCTTCGGCGGTCAAAGAGCGGCGGCCCAGGAGAGGGACGGAAGCCGTCACGGCCACCCGGACGTGGATGACGCCGGTGTGGACGGTGCAGCGGGCCAGGCCGGCATGGTTGGCGGTGGCGACAGAAGCGGCTCGGCGGCAGGCGTAGGCGGGGGCGGCCAGGGCATGGACGGCACCGGCGAGGGCACTGAGGTCGGCGGCGGTCTCAGCACGGTGCCGCGCCACCCGGATCGCCCCCGCCGCCACCGAAGCTCCGGCGACGAGCCAGATGAGCGCCATCAAGGAGACCAGCCAGACCGTCCCTGATCCCTTCTCGACACCGTCTCGCCGTGAAGTCGGACATCTGGCGGGTCCCCTTGAACACATGAATCTCATGACGGCGACTCTCATGATCGAGACCCCCGCACCCAGCACCACGCACGAGACCAGCCCGTTCGCCGCGGATCCCATCTCGACAGGGCGGCGCCGTAGACGCCGGCAGCTCACGAAGCCGCCTTCTGCACACATGAAACTCATGGACCCGTCTCCTCAGCGCCCGGCTCCGTGGCCGCGGTGGCGTCGGCCCTGATGACGATGCCGGGAAGGAGAGCCGCTTTGACCGGCCGTACGGTGGCTGAGATCGTGACGCGGCTCAGCTCGGCGTCCCGGGTCACCGACACGACCGCCCCCGCAGGAGCGGCAAGCCCAGCCATCCGGCGCACCGCGTCCAACGACTCGCCCCGGGCGGCAGCTCTGGCCCCCGTACGTGCCGCGTCCACGCACTCCAGTTGGACGCCCACGACCGCCACGGCCCACAGCGCCCCACCGAGCACCAGCGCCAGTGTCGGCAGCCCTACGGCCATCTCAGCCGTGACCGACCCCTCCTCCTCTGCCCGGCTCCCCCCGCCTCGGGCACGTGGGAGCCGGAAGAGCCGGTCACACCGGCCTGGAGCCCGTCCCCCGTTCATCCGGCGAGCCGGAGAGCCCGGCCAAGGATCTCGGTCAGCATCTTGCGGACCTCAGGGCTCGTGACGATCTTGTAGAGCAACCCCGCGAACGCGCAGGCGGCGATCGTCCCCACGGCGTACTCGGCCGTGGACATCCCCGCCTCCCCACGAGTCCGCGCCATCACCAGCACCCCCCGCCCCGACACCTCCAGCCGTCCCCACACGGCCCGCACCTTCCCGCGAGCCCTCCGGCACCCACCGGCCACAACCCGGACGAGCGCCTTCCCGTACGCCTTCCTCCCCCGCCGCACAGCGAGAACGTTCTCCGCCCCCGCCCCCGCAGCGTGCCGCCCCTGCGAACAGACCCACCGACGCATGTGCCCTCCTTGAAGCGCTACCCGCCCGGACGGCCCCTCCGTCCGGCACGGCGAACGCGGCCATGCTCGCGCGATCCACACCCCCGATTCCGCCCCGAACCCCGTTCTGTGGATAACCCCCCACCCCCCGGCCGATCAGCGCACCCCCACCCACAAAATCGCCGCCCACCGCCCCACCCCGAAGCCGACACGACCCCCAACAACCGACATATCCCTCACCTCACGACCACCGAAATCCCCACCGCCAGCACCCCCAACCGCGCCCCATCCACAGCCCCACACACGTCCCCACCAGCAACACACCGAAGCCCTCACCGACACCCACTGCGGCCCCACCCCACCGGCACCAACGCGACCAGCCGCGCGACAACCTGAACACAACCGATCACAGGCATAGGGCATGACCAGCCCAACGGTCGGGAGTGGCAGCGAGATCGACAACTCCCACACGGATACCGAGCCGTGTAAACATGATCCGTCCGCCACCGTGTCCGGGGACCGCCCCGTGTCCGGGGACCGCACCGTGTCCGGGGACCGCACCGTGTCCGGGGACCGCACCGTGTCCGGGGACCGCACCGTGTCCGGGGACCGCACCGTGTCCGGGGACCGCACCGTGTCCGGGGACCGCAC
>NZ_JBDPMD010000022.1:0-121983 GCF_039871875.1 Sphaerisporangium sp. B11E5
TGCACCACTTCCGACGGCTGCGCATCCGCTGGGAGATCCGCGAGGACATCCACCGAGCCTTCCTCAGCCTCGGCTGCGCCCTCATCTGCTGGCGACGCCTCACCTCATTGCGTTAGGAGCTCTTAGCCTCTGCGGACTGGGGCTTGACGGCGCTTAGCTCTTGAGTCGCCCCGTCTCCCTCGCCCAGTCGATGACGTCCGAGAGCCACCACCAGTCTCGACCTGAGATCTTCCCCGCCGGCTCCGGGAACTTGGCCACGTTGACCCATTCCTTGGCTGACCGTCGGCGCCAGGCGACGACAGTGTTCTCTGATACGCCGAGGTGCTCGGCAATGCCGTCGATGCCAACAGGTCTCCACGGGGAAATAGGACGCTCCATACGCGTGAGTGTAAGCCCTTGGGTCACGCATGTCTGCCCATGGCGCATGTCGAAACCGCGCGCATGTTGGGGATTGACTGGTGCATGCCCAAGCCATACAGTCATCTCAGCAAGACGGGCCCGCCCGGTGCTGGAACACCGGACAGGCCCTTGATCCCCACCTGCACGAACAGGAAGAGATCCAATGGCGAAGCCTAATCCCCCGACCCTCACTCACGCCGAGCGTCGCGCGTTCCTCTACAGCCTTGGCCGGTTTGACCTGGTCGAGGTCGTGTTCTGGTTCTTGCACAACCACGGCGCCATCCTCGACGGCGCCATCGCCTACATGCGTTCCCGTGACGTGCTGCCGGTGGCGCTGGGCACCGAGGCCGACGCGTCCACCCGCCACGACGCCACCGAGGCCGACGAGCCCACCGCCACCCGCACCCTCGGCACCCTCGCCGCCGGCCTCGGCATCACCTTCACCGAGAACCGCGCCTCCCTGACGGTCCACGAGCAGGGCAAGGCCGACCGCCGTGTTTTGCGCCTGAAGGACGAGACCACCGAGCAGACCAAGGCCCGGGTCATCCGGGACTACCACCCCCACACCTCGGCCGAGTACCGGTTCGCGAACCAGGCCGCTCTCGGCAATGACGGCGGTGAGGTCCGGTGACCACCGCCCTCCGGACCGTGTTGCGGTGCCCCGCTTGGTGCCGCAACGCCCACAGCGGTGGGCAGGTCGCCCTGCACACCCACGCCACCGCCCACACGGACGGCGCGACGGTGCTGGCGATCAGGGACTACACGACGATTCCGGCCAATGACTTCGTGGCCGTTGTCCGCGACACCGAACAGGTTCACGTGGCCGTGAAGGACGCCGGGTTCCTCGCCGAGTTGGTGGCCACCCGGATGCCGGAGTTCGCCGACGCGTTGCGGCGTGCCGTCGAGATTCTCCGGGGGGCGGACCAGTGAGTGACCCCCTACTACTCACCGCCGGCCAGGCTGCCGAACTGGTCGACAAGATCCGTGAAGTCCTCCGCGAGGAACTCGCCGCGATGGAGCTCCGCCAGCGGGCCGAGTTCGCCGAGCTGTTGCGCCTGCAACGGGCCGAGTTCGCCGAGCTGCACAGAGAGGTCCGCGACGCGATCGGGGCGACCCGGTGAGCGGCCTGGTGCTGAGCGTCGACCAGGCGAGCGCCCTGGTCCGCGCGGTCAGCGACATGGCGGACGCGCTGCACACCATAAACCGGGTGTTGCAGGCCGCGGCCGTGCAGGCGGCTACACCCGTCCTGGTCGACCAGGTCGCGGAGCGTAGGGCACGTCGGCCCGGGGGGGCCCGATGAACCTCAACGTCGTTCACGTCCCAGGACTCACCGAATCGCAGGTCATCGTGTACGGCCCCAAATCCGAGTCGATGATCATCCTGTCGCCGGACCCGGACATGCCGACCGGCACCGAGGGTGAGCGCATCGAGTTCGTGTTCAAGCAGGGCCTTCGCGCCGGACTTGAGCTGGGCCGATCCATCGCCCACGAGTTCTTCGGCCCTGCCTAGTAAGCGGTCCGG
This sequence comes from Sphaerisporangium sp. B11E5, assembly GCF_039871875.1. NCBI lineage: Bacteria > Bacillati > Actinomycetota > Actinomycetes > Streptosporangiales > Streptosporangiaceae > Sphaerisporangium > Sphaerisporangium sp. B11E5. Next base: position 1,921 of record NZ_JBDPMD010000022.1, read on the forward strand.
CCCGGTGTCTCACCACCGGGCCGGACCTGAACCCATCCCCTGCACGCACAGGAGCGGATCTGATGGATCACCTTAAGCCCGCGGTGCCGCCGCGGTGCCCGATCACCTGGTGCCGTGGCCACCACTCCGACCGGGCGACGGCGACCCGCCTGCATGACCGCAACGTCGAGCTGATCGACCCCGGTGACCCGGGCCTGACGACCGAGATCGACCTCCAGCAGGAGGGCGACCAGGGCACGCCCCGGGTCCGGATGTTCATCGGGGAGGCGGACGGGCGGTTCACCGGCCGGCACGTCGACATCTCCCCGCTCGCCGCCGCGGAGCTGGGGCGCCTGATCTCCCACATGCCCGCGGGTGACCTTCGGTTCTTGGGGGCGATGCTGTCGCGGGCCGGTGCGCTCGTGCTCGGCGAGTGACCGCCAAGGTCAAGGCCCGGCCGCACCGTCACCGCCCCGGCGCGATTCGGGGCGAGGCGGGACGGGAGCTCCGCCGGCGCCTCGCACAGCGGGATGGTGCCCGGTGCTTCTACTGCCGGTTGCCGTTCCCGGACCCGACGCTGGCGACCCTGGATCACTACGTGCCGTCGTGCCTGTGGCGGTGCAGTGAGCCGTACAACCTCGTGCTTGCGTGCGCCCCCTGCAACAACACCAAATCCGACCGGTTGCCCTGGCCGCTGGTCTGGCTGCTGCTCGCGACCGTCCGCGTGACGGCCGCGGCCTAGGAGGACTTGATGACGCTCTCCCCCGGAGACTTCGAGCACGTCGATTGCCTCGACTTGGACGACGAGTCGACGTTCAGTATCAGCCTGGTCCGGCACGCCGAGAACGGCGGCCTGTACGTCGAGGTGCTGCACGGCGCCCGGTGGGGTGACCGGTTCGTGTACGTGCCCGTTGCCCTTCAGGTCGACTCGTTCGATGAGTTGGCCACGGCGGTGGGCACGGAGGCGGGCCGGTGACCGGGTGCCAGTCCTGGTGTACCGACCACAGCGAACAGGTGTGCATGTCCGGCACGGTGAACGAGGTGACTCTCACGTGGATGCCGGGTGAGGATGCCACGGTGTGGTTGGACTGCTACGAGATGGACACCGGGATGACCCTCGACGACGCCGAGCGTGCGGCGTGGGCGATCTTGAGCAAGGCGTATGCCGCACGGCACACCCCGCGTCTGACCGGGTGATCCGCGGCCCGGCCGGCGGTCGCGTCTGTGCCGCCGGTCGGGCCGTGTTCACGTGGTGTTTGCGCTGGTGGCACGCCGGTTTCCGGTCGCGGTGGTGGTCGCGGATGTGGTCGCCGTTCCGGTCGCGACCATGCCCCCGGTCGCGACCGGTTTCGTGACCGGGACCGCGACCGGTAGGGCAATCTCCGGGGCATCCGGCGGGGCAGCGAACGGGGCAATCCAGGTGTGCAGAAGTGCACACGTGCCGGTCGCCTAGTGCGCTCCCCGGGTGGCACACTCGCCGGCGCCGAGCGCACCTAACCGGGCTCCGTGAGCGCACCTAGTGTGCCGAGCTGGACGGCTGTCATGACCGTCCAGCTCGGCGAGGGTCCGCCCCCTGCGTGCGGGGATCGGAAGGCTTTCTGGCAGGTGTTGAGTACTCAACACCTGTCCGCCCCGGGCGCGCGGGGATCGAGAGAGCGTGGACTTCAAAGTCGGAATTCCGACTTTGTCCGCCCCGGGCGCGCGGGGGCAAGGATGTGGCACATCCTTGAATAGGGCGCTGAGCTGGGAAAACTACTGGTGATAATATCACCAGTAGCCCAAAGTTGATCTTGCCAGCGTCGGCAAGCTCACCCAACCACCGCCCTCGGAGCGGTGGTTCCCGGCGCCGGCGACCGTTGCGACCAGCGAAACAGATGCCCGCGCGGTGACCAGCACCACGCGGGCATCACCCGCTACGCCGGGAGGGATCTCACCGCTTGCGCGTACGTCGACCCGGACGGGACGTCCAGGAGATCGCACGCCCACCCCGGAAGGATGTCGGTGCAGTTCCACAGCTTCGTGAACCCGGGGCGCCGCATGTCCCTGGCCGCCGCGAGGCCGTGTTCCTCGATCGCCTCAAGGAACGGGTTCCGCAGGTCGCCGGGCGCGTGCCCGCTGATGAGCTTGCTCATGAATTGTCCTCTCACGTCATGACTGGCCTGTATCTGATCTGGCCGGAGTGTGAACCCGGCCCCACGCCTCGCCATGCCATGCCGTGATGGAAGTGACGATACCTCGCGCATGACGACCAGCGCCACGCACGGTGACCGTAATTGTCCCAGCGGGACCCCTCTCGGGAATCGTTCCTGGCCCCTCCCCCACCGCTCGTATATGGGTGGTTGGGACGATTCCTTGGTCCGTTCTGCCCGTCGTGGCTGTCGTCGCTGTGCGTGACTATTACGCCGCGTAAATGCGGGTGACTCGTCGGGATCCCGACGAGTCACCGAGGCATCCGTAATCGAACCATCACTCTCCGAGTGTCACGGGTCAGCTAGTGGTGATGGGTCATGACCCATCACCACTAGTCCACGAAGATCGTCTGTTCGTGGACGTCCGGCCCCCTACACGCGTAGGCGCGCGAGAACATGCCTCGTGGACGTCTCCGTGGACCACGCCGAGAGGGGTTAGTGATCTGCTGTGGACCTCTCCGTAGACGTCGCGGGGGAGGGGTCGAGGCGCCCCACCTAACCCGGCCTAACCGGCTAACTCACCTAACTTTCCGCAGGCGGGAAGCCGGATGGGGCCCGGGTTAGCCCTAGGTGAGGAAACTAACCCGGTTACCCCGGCACCTAACCGCCCGCCGCGGATGGGCCTGGGCCTCGAGAGCGCAGGCCGCAGGGTCGAGAGCAGGCTCAAGAACCCTTGACCCTGCCTCAAGTCCTTGACCCTGGGGGTCCCGCTCTTGACCCTCTCTTGAGCCTGCCCGGGGATCAGGACTTCTCGGCCGGCGGTGGGGTGACGAACGTGCCCAGGCCGCGGACCACGTAGGCGTCGCCGGCGTCGACCAGGCGCCGGAGTGCCTTGCGTGCGGTGCCGCGCGCCACGCCGAACTCCTGCACGAGCGCGTGTTCAGACGGCACCGGAGTGTCGGGCGGGTAGGTGCCGTCCGCGATGCGCTGCCTGATCGTCTCGGCGATGTAGTTCGCCTTGATCACGTTAGGTGGCCAGTTGATCTCGTCCACCCGGCGACCGTAGTTCCGCACCCGTGACCCCAGATACCCACAGTTCACCAGTGGTGAACCATGGTGAAGTCACGTACGGTGGCCCCATGCGACCCACCACCCAGGGCGACGACAGGCCCGAACTGGCCGAGTTCGACAACGTCCACCAGGACGACGACGGCCTTTGGCACGCAACCCACACGTCCGGCGAGGCGATCAGCGGCGAGTCCTGGCCCGAGTTGGAGGCAATGGCCGTCGCGATCCGGGTCGCTTCGAGCTGGACCAAGTCGAGGGACGCGGGGTGGTCGGTGTGACAGCGGACCTGACTCCGGCGCAGGGTGCCACCACCGAGCACGGACACCACGTACCTCACCCGGTCAACAACGCCGACAAGATCCGGTGGTGGCCTGCTCAGCGTGAACAGCGGGAGCGTGAACTCCGCTGGACGTGTTCGTGCAGGTCTGTGGTGTACGTCCTGGTGGCCGGTGGCGGGGGTGCGTGGATACGGCGCTTCCACTCCTCCGAGACCACCGAGACCGTACGCATGCACCCGGACGCGGCCGTCGCGCTATGGGCGAAAATCCTCGCCGGGGAGGCCGTGTAAGACCAGACTCCCGCCCTGGCCTGTCCTGTCGCATGGGGTCCGGGGTGGGTGCGGGTACGGCGGCATGTCCCTCGCCGGGGTTGCCGTCGTACCCGCAGCAAACGCGGCGGCGCGCATTCCCGGGCATGGCAGGCGCGCCGCCGTACAGACCGTGACGGGCGCCGATCCCGTGTCCAGGTGTGGGACCCATGACCGCCCGGCGCCCGTCACGTCACTTCTGCCGCACCTGCGACCCGAGCAGGTACCGAAGATCCCTCGCGATGCCCATCGGTGACTGCTCTGGGGTCACCTGCATGTGCTCGACATTGACCAACGGTCCGCCACCCTGCCCGGTGCGGGACTCGTGGGCGAGCAGTGCGGCGAGGTGCCGATCCTGGCGCGCCGACTCCTGGCTGTACACGCCGCTGTAGAGCGGGTCCACCGTGCCACGCATCAGCGAGCGCGGCGCCTCACTTCCCGGGAGGCTCGGTGCGGAGATCGGGCGGGTACGGGCGGCGGCGCCGGCCATCACCGACGCACCGGCCTGCCGTGCGGCACTCAGCGACGGGATGAGCTGATACCCGAAGTCGTTCGCGATGGTGCCGAGAATCTTCGTGGCACGCGGCCGGAACCGGCGGTCATACGGCACGAATCCTTCATCGTCCCGACCTTCGCCGAACAGCAGCGTCGGCCCTGTCGCGATGTGGGGGCCGATGTTGCGGATCACGTCACGTATCCCGCCCGTGGCGTACTGGGCGATGCCGCCGTGGGCGTACCGCATGATGCCGCCGCGCTCGGCACCGAGTTGCTTATCTTTCTTGATCAGCCTTTCGCGAGTCGTCCGAACGATCTCAACATGAACGGTCTTGTCCTTCAGGGTGGCCAGCGCCTCGCGGGCAGCCTGCACCCCTGCCAACAGGCGGCTGATGTCCGCGACCAACTTGGACTGCCGCTCCTTGGTCAACTCGGGATTCTGAAGATCGATCCGTGCGTCACGCAGCCGTGACTGCAAGGTCGCGATGTTCGCCGAAATCGTCGAGGCGTACTCCGCGGTGAGCTTCGGATCACCGAGGTCTCTGATCGCTGCGGCCTTGGCCACCTGCAAGCGGGTGATGTCCGCGGTGAGCTGGGCGCGACGCTCGGCGGTCAACGTCGGGTCGTTGAGCAGCGTCTCGGCCTTGTCGATCTTCTGCTGAAGATCCACAATGTTGGCTTTCAGCTCAACCGCATTGGCAACACCCTCCGCTGCCGCACGGAAGTCCCGGATCTTCCCGATCGCCTGATCAATCCCGCTGACAAGCTGCCCGCTGATCTTCTCCATCCCCGGAACCTTGCCCAGCACCACAGCAACCGTACGAATCGCCCCCAAGATCCGCTCAACGATCCCGGTCACCGCATCAGAGGCGTTGGCGAACCCTCGGGCGATCGTCGCGGCAGCGTTCACCGAGGTACTGACCAACGACCCGTACATCTCGACGACCTTGGTGATCGCCCCGATGACCAGCGGAATCGTGCGCAACAGGCCGGTGAAGATCGCAGAGATCGCGGTCTTGTTCTCCCCCACGGACCGCGCCAGATCCGAGAACGACACCCCGATGTCCCGGAAAATGCCCTTCAACTCCGGGCCGATCTCGCCGAGAAGCTGCGTGAACGCGTCCATCAGCGGCTTGACCGCTGGCTTGAGCTCCAAGAACGCGTCACCGAGATCACGAAGGAAGTGCTTCAACGGCCCCTGCGCGTCGAGGAACGCCTCCCTGAACGTGTCCTTGAACCCCGACACGACCCGTTTCGCCTGATCAAGAGCCTCTTGAATGACCGGGACCAGCGGACGCGCCGCATCGGTCATGATCTTCTTGATTTCGCCGGCCGTCTCCGAGAAGCTTTTCTTGATCTTGTCGTTGGCCAGCAGCAGCGAAATCCCGATTGCGGTGAACGCGCCACCTAACCCGAGCACCAGGGCGCCACCCAGAGCAGCCGCGGCAGCGACACCCGCACCGGCCGCGACCGCCACCAACGCCGCCGTGAGAACCGGACCCGACGCCTTAGCCGCCGCACCCAACGCACCACTCAGCGCATCCGCGGCCACCGCCCCCGCCCGCGACACAGCCTGCCGCAACCCGCCGGCGAACCCCCGCTCCTCCACCTCCACCGGCACCCGCACCGTACGGCCGTCCACCCGATCCGCCGCGGCCTCCACCGTCGCCAGATCCGCCACCGCATCGCCCACCTCGGCAACCGTGTCGACCTCGGCCCGCCGGCCGTCGAGACGATCAACCGCATCGGCCACCGCATCCAACGCCGCATCGGCAGCCGACGTGTCCGCATCCACCTCGATACCCACGCCCGGAAGCCGGTCCAGCTCGGCCCGGAACTTCGCCACGTCCCGCGCGGCCCGCGTCGTGTCCGCCACCACATCCACCGGCAGGGCCTTCAACTGGCTCCGGATGCCACGCGAGACCTCCGCGCCGATATCCCGCCCCACGTCGTACGCGTCGCCGAGTAGCTGTTTGCGCAGATCCTTCACGAACCCGCCTGCACTCGGGACGACCGGGACGATCACATCTCCAGCGGTGAACTCAGACACGCGGCCCCCCCGGGCTCTGGTGATCCAGTACAGGTGCCGGGATGAACCGGCGGATCTCATACGGCTTCAAGCCGCGCTGCTCGCACCACGCCGCCCGCGCGGCGCTGTAGGTGCGCCACGCCCGATACCACCTACGCGGAAGCCGCATCCCGACCTCGGCGTCAACCACGTTGGCCAGCTCCTCGGCGGTCAGCCAGTCGGCAGGCCGGAACCGATGCAACTCCACAGGCGGCACATTCGGGTCCGCCCCGGCGGCCACGCCCAGACGCGCACGCCGCCGGGCCGTCACGCCAACCCCCGCAACGGCGTCACCGGCGCCGGAACCCCATCCGGGAACCGCCACCCGCACATCACCAACCCCGCCGGCGTCAACCCAAGACGATCCGCGAGCTGCCGCGCCTCACTGGCCTGCCACGCCTTCCCCTCACCGCTGAACAACCCCACCACCAGCGCGACGTACAACCCCACGATGGAGGCGTACGACTCATCCCACTGCGACGCCTGCGGAGACCCCCACAGATCAGCCCACAGGGCCCGCTCATCCTCCGACCAGACCCGCCCCGGCGGCATGTCCGGCACCGGGAGATCATGCTCGGCAGGAAGCACCACCGTCTGAACCCGCTGCCTGTACCGGCTATGCGGCTTGGACGGGTCAGGACGCGGAGCAGGCACCAGGCACCCCCGATGAGGTCTGCTGATCAGCCAGACTGGCAGCGCGTGTACCCGCCGATTCGGAATCGGGGTGGGGGGGAGGGCAGGTCCCCGGGGTGGTGGTGTTTGTGCTGGTCAGGGGGTTGCGTGTGGTGGTGGCGGCGCGTTTGCCCTGGTCGGGGCGCTGGGTGCGGCGGCGCCGGCGGGTGGTGCTGCGGCGGGTGGCTTGGACGGTTCGGAGCCAGGGGACGGCGATGCCTCGGGATGTGCGGACGGGGATGGCCATGGTGGTCATGCCTCGGCGGTGGGGTCGCGGTCGGCTAGCTGGTCGACCTGGTGGGGTTGGAGCTTGGACAGCTCGGTGGGGTTGAAGAGGACGTACTGGGCGGCGCGGTTGAATCGGGCTTGGGGGTTGGCGTCGTCGCGGGCGAGGGTGGCGTATTCGTTGTAGCGCTCGGTGTCTTGGGGTGGGCGGTTCTCGAAGTAGGTCGTCAGGACGTCGCCCCATCCGGATTCGGACGCCTTCTGTGCGAGTGCTTTGGCCAGGAGGTTGTCTCCGGTGCGGAGTGAGCGGGTGAGCAGGGTGCGGGCGGCGCCGGCGTCTTCGATGCGGTCGACGCGGTCGAGGGCGTCGCGGTAGGACAGGGTGGCGGTGGCGGGGTCGTGGCCGTCGTCTTTGCCGGGGGTGAACAGTTCGCGGAGGAGTGTGCCGCGGCGCTGTTTGCGGGCGGCCTGTTCCTGGGTGTCGAGGGTGGCGAGCTGGTCTCGGGCGTCGCGGTAGGCCTTGGCGATCTCGTGGTCGCGCATGGTGGTGCCGATGATGCCCCGGTTGTGGTGGTCGCGGAGCTTGTCGAGTTTGCGGGTGAAGGCGTCGCGGATTTGTGCGGCTTGGTTGGTGTGGTCGGTGGGCACGGGTCTCCCTGGGGTCAGGCGGCGCGGGTGGTGATCCATTCGGCTAGGGCGAGGTGGGTGATGTGCCAGTCTCTGCCGTGCCGGGTGGCGTGGAGCCGCTGTTGCTGGCAGGCGAGGCGGACGGCGCGGTCGGTGAGACCGGTGATGTTCGCTACGTCCTGCGTGGTCAGGGTTGACTGTCCCGTGAGTGCCTTCTCGATTACCAGTTCGTTTCCGTTTGCGGTAGTCGCACATGCGTTCAGTGCTAGGGCGATGGCGGAGAGGGTCAGCAGGTCGGGGTATGCGGGGTGGTCGCGGTAGTCGACGCGTAGGCGCCGGAGCAGGGCCAGTCCCTCGGGGGAGATCGGCCCTGCCGCGGTGGTGGTGCTGGTCACTCGTCGGTGTCCCTCTCGGCGATGTAGTCGAGGAGCTGCCGGAGGTCGGGGGTGTAGCCGAGGTGGGCGGCGGCTTCCCGGGTGAGCCTGCGCAGGGCTTTGACCCACGCGGCGGGAGGGTCGGTGTACGCCTTGCCGTACAGCCGGGCCTGTTCCTCGGTGATGCCGAACAGCGCGGCGGCGCCCCGGTCGGTCGGGGTGAACGTGCCGCGGGGGTAGCGGTAGAGCCGGGCGTGGTACCCGGGGCCGTACGTCGTCACGGGCCGGTCCTTTCTAGGCAGGGGGCCGGGCGCCCTCCGATGGCGCCCGGCCGGTGAGGTGGTCATCAGCCCTCGCCCTCCAAGAGCAGGGCGGCTTCCAGGCCGATCGTGCTCAACGAGACGGCTCTCCAGTTGGGGGTCTTGTCGTTGTATGGGCCTACTCGCCGGCCACCGCCCTGCCATTCCATGACCTCGCCGTCCCGGATGTTGAGCCAGGCGAGTGCGAGTGCTTCGACGTACCCGTGCTTGTAGAGCCGTCCGAGTGCGCGGCGCATGGCCTGTCGCTGGTTGCGGCGTTGCAGCTCATACGACTTGTCGGGGTCGAAGTGGTAGCAGCGCTCATACAAATCGCCGAGCATGATCCAGTCGAGTAGCCAGGTGCCGGGCGGCTCGTCCGGTTCGGGTTCGCGGTCTCTGATAAGAGAGACCAATGCGAGGAGGAGACGACGCTCCAACGGGGAGAATCCCTTGCTCACGTCGGTCACTCGCATCCGCGGTGCTTGGTGTGCCCGGCCTTGACTGCGGCGGGGTCGAGCATGCCTTTGCACTCAACGCAGGAGTTGGGCCACTGCTCGGGAGGCTTCGGGCGCGGCTTAGGCGGGATGTGCGCTACATGCGCTACATCCGCGACTTCCCAGGTCAGAGCAGTAGCGGACGATTGGCCTGTAGCGGATGCATCCGCTACAGGATTTTCTCCGCTACCGGCCTGACCTGCATCGTCGCTCTTGTAGCCCTTGTAGCGCTCCCCCTGCCTAGAGATGTACCGGGACCACGAATCCCAAAGATCATCCGCGCTGTAGCCCTTCTTCGGAGGGCCGCCGCTCTCGCGGACATTCTTCGATTCGACCTCGTAGGCGGTGAGCAACTTCGACAGGTCCCGGGGGCCGAACGGCCGGCCGTAGTAGTCGGCCCACGGCGACTCATCGATCTTGTGCAGCCGGTCCAGGATCGTCGTGGTGTACAGGTAGCGCTCATCCCCGAATACGGCCCTCAGATCGGTGAGCAAGCGCAGCGACACCGACGCCGACGCGTCGGCCTGCTGGTCGCGCTCAACGAACGCCTTCGCCGCGGCGCGGGCACGCTTGGACCATTCACCGCCCGCAGTATCGGCTACAGCGATCAGCGATTCCCACGCGTCCGCGGCCCGGTCCTCAACCGGCATGTCCGGCTCGGCGTTCTCCAGATCCTTCAACCGCGACCGGACCCACACGTGAAGCCGGTCGCGCAGGTTGTTGAGCGGCGGGCCGTCGCGGCGCGTGCGGTACGGCTTGACCGTCTCACCGGGCGCCCGGCGCCGCATCCGCACCACCACGGCCCGATCCATGATCGTGTCAGGCATGTTGCCGATCCCGGCAAGCGCCACCATGGCGAACGTCGGGCACACCTCGGGTTTCCGGATGGTGGCATCCCACCGGATGTACGGGCGGTTGCGCTGGAAACCCGCGTTGATCAACCCACGCAAGTCCTCGTGATCACCCGCCGCTTTCGGCCCGAACACGGTGTCGGCCTCGTCGAGCATCAGCGTTGGCGGGTCCTCGCCGATGGAGCGCACCAGCGCGGCCGGCGAGATGTTGACCGTCACGAGCGCGTCATGGGCGGTGGCCTCGATGATGTCGAGAAGCCGCGACTTGCCGCACCGCTTCTGCGGACTGCTGATGAACAGGCGGGTAGCGATCTCCCATGCCGGGACGGCGTGCGTGGCCGCGATCCACAGCGTGATCGCGTCCCCGGCTTCATCGGACGGCAGGATGATGTACCGCTGTAGAGCGCTCTTCAACTCGTCGAGGAGTTCGGCGCCGGACTGCTGTCCCACCACGCGCAACGTCACGCGTTCCTCCCGGGGTAGTCGCCGTCACGGGGCAGGCCGGCCAGGGCACGCGGGCCGCCGTACCGGGCGTGCTCCAACTCGGCGAAGTTCAGGTACCGGGACCGCCCCATCTGGCGAACCTTCTCGGCGAGAGCGGCCCACAGCTCGGCCTCTTCGCGGAGCCGGTTCTTCTCCCCCAGGTCGAATCCGTGGGCGAACCCGACCGTGAAGCCCTGCCGGAACGCGGCGTTCTCCCGGTCGCGCTGGCCGTCGAGGTCGGCCAGGAGGCGCCGGAGCTCGGCGACGTGGTCGTGGTCGCACATCACGCCGCCCGCCTTCCGCGACGGGTGGCACGGAGACGGCGCGGCATGATCTGGTACCTGAGCCCGCACCGGGCCCGCTTCTCCCGCGTCAGGGACGGCACGGGCAGCGGGCAGCGGTGCTCGTGGTCACCACCGCACCGCTCACACCCGACCACAATCAGCGTGGCCGTCACGCGGTGGGCGTCGATGAACAGCAGGGCCTCGACGACACCGGGGAGGCTCGTCTGCTGACCACCGTGACGGGGGCCCGTCTGGGCGGTACCCTGAGGGTCAGCGTTGTTGGTGCTGTAGGGCGCCGAATTGAGGGCGGACTCCTGGCCGGGGGTCCGCCCTTCGGCGTTGGTGGAGATCATCAGAGGGCACCGCCGTCCTCGGCCTGGTCGAGGCCGAGCATCGCGAGGAGCCGCGCGGTAGGGACGACGACCCGGCGACCGAATTTCAGGGTCGGCAAGTCGCCACGTCGCGCGGCCTCGTAGGACGAGTCACGGCAGAGACCGACCAGCGCACCCGCACGGGGGACGCTGATCGTCGGCTCAACCTTGGGGTCAGGCAACTGAACTCCCGTAGAGTGCGGATTGTGTAGGACGTTGTCCGTAGTAGTCACGGCAAGTAGTCTCGTGTATGGCGGAGCATACGTCCTAGGCAACTAGCCGACAACTTATCTACCTAGTTCGGGAGAGACGACATGGGGTTGCCGAAGGTCTCGCGAGGCATGGGCGTCCGACACGTCCCATTCGGCGATCATCAGGAGGTTCCCGAGTTGTTCACCTTGACGTGGCACGACCCGGACGGCGTGGCGCCGTCTCTACGCATGGAGTTCGCCGTAAGGGATGGGGTGCCGCAGTGTCGAGAAATCCACATCGTGGCAACCAGCGATGGCCGGCAGGTGCAAAGTAGCGACGCGCGTGGGCTCAAGGTCGAGGACTACCTCGAATACGCCATCTCTCGCGTTGCCTGGCATGTTGAGGTTGCCGACGATGGGACGCGAACCGCCGTCATGCGTGATGTGCCTGATGACGTACTCGACGCAGTCAGACACACTCGCGTCGCACGCACTCAGGCGCGGCGCAAGCTCACACCCGAACTCCTCCGCGAGGTGGCAAAGGTCTACCGCCTACATGTTGACGGCAACCCGACGAAGGCAGTTGCCGACCATTTCGGCCTAGCTTCTGACCGAACCGCCCGGCACTGGGTGAAGGCAGCTCGGGCCGCCGGAGAGCTCGGCGAGAGCATCAGAGGCAAGGCGGGAGAGCTATGAGCGACGGTCGCCGCGGTAGCGTCAAGCCGGACACGAACGGTACCTATTACCTGGTGGTGGACATCACGCCACCGGGCGTGCGACCGCGTAGGCAGACCAGACGGCGAGGGTTCAAAACCAAGAAAGCCGCACAGGCCGAGCTGACTCGCATCCTGGGGTCTCTGGCCGAACAGACGTATGTGGCGCCGAAGAACCAGACCGTTGGCGAGTTCCTCAACGTGACATGGCTGCCGGCCGTTGAGCACACCATCCGCCGGAGCACCTTTGAGTCCTACACGCGCAACGTACGGCTCCACATCGCCGGACGGCCGATCGGCGGACGCAAGCTTCAGGCCGTTGAGGGATCTCACCTGAACGCGCTGTACGCACTACTGCTGGCCGGTGACGACGATCACCGGGCGCTGGGCCGCCGCTCCGTCTACTACATTCACACGATCATGCATCGGGCGTTCAGGGACGCTGTCCGATGGAAAGCGATCGTCCGCAACCCTGCCGACGATGCCGACCCACCCAAGTCGCAGAAGCCGGAGATGCAAACGTGGAACGCCACAGAGGTCCGCGCGTTCCTGGCCGGAGCCACCGAGCACCGCCTGTACGGCGCCTTCGCGCTGCTGCTGTCCACTGGGATGCGTCGAGGTGAGTTACTCGGGTTGAAGTGGGCCGACATTGACTTTGACGGCGCGTGCCTGCACATCCGCCGGGCGTTGATCACGGTGGACGCCCGACGTAAAGACTCTCCGGGCATGGCGTGGTCGGAGCCAAAGACTGAGAAGGGCCGTCGTACAGTGGCGTTAGACCCGGCATCGGTTCGCGCACTCCGCGAGCATCGGAAGCGGCAGGCCGCGGAGAAGTTGGCGTTGGGCGCCGGGTACAGCGATGAGGACTTGGTCTTCTGTGCCGTGGGTGGCGGGCCGCTCCACCCCAAGACCTTTTCCTATCACTGGGACCACACCGTGAAGCGGCTCAAGCTGCCGCGACTGACGGTCCATGGCGCGCGGCACACCTGGGCCACCCTCGCGCTCCGCGCCGGCATCTCACCCCGAATCGTGCAAGAGCGAATCGGACACGCCAACGTCGCGATCACCTTGGGCACGTACTCACATGTTGATCTTCAGATGCAGGCGGATGCCGCTGCAAAGGTGTCCGCGCTGGTGTCGGGCGCCGAGTCGTGACCCGCTGAACACCATGATCAAACCGGGGTCTGTGACCACTGTGTGACCAATCGGGCCCTAGAGACGACTTCGGCGACTCCGGTCAGGTCGTCTACCTGCATCGGAGTCGCCGAGGTGTGGCGGTGGAGGTGGGATTTGAACCCACGGATGGGTTGCCCCATCACACGCTTTCGAGGCGTGCGCCCTCGGCCACTAGGCGACTCCACCGCGGAGCAGCTTACCGGATCGGTCACCTGCTTCGTGCACGGTGAGCGTCCGGCATGTGGGGAAACGTGGGGAATGCTGCGGGTCAACCACGCCGCTCGGCGAAGAAGTCGCGCAGCACGGCGGCGCACTCGCCGGCCAGCACTCCGGCGATCACCTCGGGACGGTGGTTGAGCCGCCGGTCGCGCACCACGTCCCACAGTGAGCCCGCGGCGCCCGCCTTCTCGTCCACCGCGCCGTACACCAGACGGTCCACCCGCGCCAGCACCGCGGCGCCCGCGCACATCGTGCAGGGTTCGAGGGTCACCACGAGCGCGCAGCCGGAGAGCCGCCACCCGCCCAGGGCGCGGGCCGCCGCGCGCAACGCCAGCACCTCGGCGTGGGCGGTGGGGTCGGCCGAGCCCTCGCGGTCGTTGCCCGCCTCGGCGAGGATCTCGCCGCCCGGGCCCACGACGACCGCGCCCACCGGCACCTCGCCGCGCCCGGCCGCGAGTACGGCCTGCGCCAGCGCCCGCCGCATCGGCTCCTCGAACCCGGCGGCGGGTGTGCTCACGGGAGTTTCGGCCCTGCCCTAACGCAGGCGGTCGAGCTCGTCGGCGAACGACAACTTCTCGGCGATCACCGAGAGGGTGTCGGCGGGAAGCACGCCCTCTTCCATAGCCAGCTCAAGCAGTTCCTCGGGAGACACCCCGAGGTCACTCAACAACTCGAAGTCGCCCGCCGGCCGGACGCCGAGGTCGGCCTCCTTGTCCGGCACGAGCACCCCGGCGAGCTCGTTGAACAACTCGCCCAGCGGGTCGTTGGCCGCGGCGTGCGCGTCGGACACGAACGCCCTCGGCTCGGCCTCGTCCTCGTAGCGGACGATGGCGAACCATTCATCCTCGACTTCGACACAGAGAAGGGCCAGCTCGTCCCCGCTGAGGCCGAGGGCCTCCTGGAGGGCGTCCCCGAGGTCGTCGGCGATCTCGGCGGTGCCGAGGTCGACCTCGGCACCTCTCCACCCGTCGGGAAGGCGGACGAAGGCGGCGGCGAACAGAGAACCACGTGAAGGTCTCGAGGGCATGATCGGGGCTCCCGAGGTCAGCCTAGGGCTGAATCGACGGCACGTTCGAATGGCTGGGAGAAGCCCAGCCGGGCGGCGATGCTGGAAAGCACCTCGTCGGGCAGCAGTTCGAGATCGCCGGAGAGGGCGCCGAGCTCCATCTCGTCGAGCCCGAGGTCGGCGAAGATCGACAGGTCCCCGGCGGGGAGCACCATGTCGAGCTCCTCCTCCTCCGGCACGGGCACCTCGAGGAACTCCAGGACCTGCTGCGCCAGTGGCCAGTCCCAGGACGCGGTGATGTCGGAGAGGAAGACGTCGACGCGATCGCCGAAGACCCGTAATGCCACGAAGAAGTCATCCCCCACCGCGACGAGGCCAATCGTGGCACCCATGCTCGGCTGCTGCCGGAGCGCGTGGATGAGGCCGTGCAGGTCTTCGGTGAGGCCCACGGGCAGCATCTCGGCTTCCCACTGGTCGTCCTCACGGTAGACCACGATGGCGAAGTCAAGAGCGTCTACGTCTGTCATCTTCACTCCACCGACGCGGTTCTCACAGTTGGCAATGCTCCCAGAATCCTTGGGTCCTCGTACGGCGCTCGGGCAAATTGTGATCAAAAACGAGCGGTCAGGCCCCGCGAGCGCACGATGGTCGCTACCAGCCCGCTTGTACCATTCACCGGGTCACAGAGGATACCGTTGGCAGCCATGAAGACCCTCGTCGTCGATCATCCGCTCGTCGCGCACAAGCTCACCGCGCTGCGGGACGAGCAAACGGACTCCCCGACGTTCCGCCGGCTCGCCGACGAGCTGGTCACCCTGCTGGCGTACGAGGCCACGCGTGACGTCAAGGTCGTGGAGACCACGGTGAACACGCCGGTCGCCTCCGCCGACGGCGTGCGGCTGGCCCGCCCGGCGCCGCTGGTGGTGCCGATCCTGCGCGCGGGCCTCGGCATGCTCGACGGCATGACCCGCCTGCTGCCGACCGCCGAGGTCGGCTTCCTCGGGATGATCCGTGACGAGGGCACCCTGAAGGCCCAGACCTACGCGACGCGGCTGCCCGAGGACCTCTCCGGCCGCCAGTGCTACGTCCTTGACCCGATGCTGGCCACGGGCGGCACGCTGGCCGCCGCGGTGCGGCTGCTGTTCGAGCGGGGCGCGGAGGACGTGACGGCCATCTGCCTGCTCGCCGCACCCGAGGGGCTGGCGTACATGGAGAAGGCGCTGGCCGACTTCGCCCCGGTACGGGTGGTCACCGCGGCGCTGGACGAGCGGCTGAACGAGCACGGCTACATCGTGCCGGGCCTCGGGGACGCCGGGGACCGCCTTTACGGTGCCGTCTGAAACCCTTTTTCCTTCGTTCTCCCGCAGCTTGCCAAGCAGGCTGTTACATACTGTCGCCCACTGGGTACTCATAGTGACGAAGACAGTCATCCGTGTCTCCGGCCTCAGGGCCGGGGAGGCACGCCTGGGAGACCGATGGACCATCACCCGGACGGCGCGACCTACTCACAGGTCGAGACCGTGCTCACGATGGAGTTCGCCGGAGTCCATCCCGCCGCGACGGTGACCCGCTGCATCGAAGCGGCTCACCACGGCGCGATGGAAGTCACCGGGTACGCCTACCCGGGCTTGGTGGAGCGCATCGCGCGCAAGCACCTGCAGGTGCTGGCCGTGATCGCCACCGAGCGAGGGTGACGCGGACCAGCATCCAGACCCCTTAAGTAAGACTGGTGGGTCAGGATGCGCTTTACCCTGCCATGCGGCTGGGTAATCTATACGGTGGGTGCAGTGGGTGAGTGGTAATCGGAGGCGGCAGTGCAGGTCAAGAAGGTTCTAACGTACGCAGCCATAGCGTTTGTGGCTTTCTACCTGTTCACCAGACCGGCTGACGCAGCCAGCGCGGTCAAGGGAGCAATGGACACTGTGGTGAATGCCGCGGATTCGCTGGCTCTATTCTTCACGAAGCTGACATGAGGCTGGTGACGCACGGGGACTCTGCTCCGTCGTCGGTCAACCGCTACCTTCTCCCCCACGAACACCAGGTCATCATGGTACGCCGCCATCCGGCGGTGCTGTTACGGCCGGTCGCCGAGGTCTTCGGCGGCTTGATCCTGGCGGGGCTGCTGAGCAAGTGGCTCGGTGAGAGCACCGGCTCCCAGGCATTGGTGATCGTCTGGTGGGCGTGGCTGCTCTTATTGATCCGCTTCGTGTGGAAGGTGGCGGAGTGGTCGGTCGACTACTTCGTGGTGACCTCTAAGCGCATGTTGCTGACCAGAGGTCTCATCACCCGGCGTGTCGACATGATGCCTCTCGGCAAGGTCACCGACATGAGCTTCCAGCGGTCGCTGCTCGGGCGCATGCTCGGGTACGGCGAGTTCGTGCTGGAGTCGGCCGGCCAGGACCAGGCGCTGTCGACGGTTCCCTACATCCCGTATCCGGAGACTCTCTACCTGGAGGTCTGCCAGATGCTCTTTCCGAGTTCAAACGACGACGATTAGTCATGATTCGTCCAGAATCCCGAGGTGTGAGACACGGGTCTCCCTCGGGATTCTTGACGTGGGTATACCCGATTCGGCTCCTTCGTGCCATCATGGCGGAACCATTGACCAAATCCTCGCCCTAAGAGATCACATGCCGAGTCAGGGAACCATCGGTGACCGCGTCCGCGGATTGCGGCTGAGCAGGCGTATGTCTCAGGCCCAGTTGGCTGGACCCGACCTATCCGACAGCTATGTCTCTCTCATCGAGTCCGGCAAGCGCACGCCGACGCCGGTGGTGGCCCGTCTGCTCGCCGAGCGGCTCGGGTGCACCACCGAGTTCCTCCTGCACGGGATCGAGCCGCGCCAGCGGATCGACACCGAGCTCGGGCTGCGCCACGCCGAGTTGGAACTCAACCACGGCGACCCCGCCCTTGCCGCCGAACGCTTCGGCGACATCGTCCGGGCCGCGGGTGAGGACAACGCGCTCCTCGCGGCGCACGCCCGCTTCGGGCGCGCCCGCGCGCTGGAGGCCCAGGGCAAGATCGGCAGCGCCGTCGAGGCGTACGAGCGGCTTCGTCGTGAGGCCGCCGCGCACCCCGAGCGGCTGGCCGACCTTCCTCTGACCGTGGCGCTGTGCCGCTGCTACCAGAGGGCGGGCGACGTTCTTCGCGCCCGTGACCTCGGCACGCAGGCGCTGGAGCACGTGACCCGGCTCCCGCTCATGCACGGAGACGTGGCCGTCGAGCTCGCCGCCGCGCTCGCGGAGGCCGAGATCGGCCTGTCGTACGTCGAGGACGTCCTCGACTCGACCGGTGTGCCCGTCCCCGAGGACCGCACCACCGAGATCCTCTCCCTGTGGCAGGCCAGCGTGTCCGCCGCGGAGGGTGAGGACTCGGCGCTCGCCGTGCGGTTCGCCGACGACGCGCTGGCCGCCGGCCGTCCCGCCAGGATCGCCACCCGCATGGCCCAGCTCGCCATGCGCTGGGCGGAACTGTCGGCGGCACGGGGCAACGTCGCGGCCGAGGAGTTCGACCGTCTCGTCTCGGGCGCGAGCGAGGTCTTCTCCGTGCTGCCCTCCGCCGCGGCGGAGCACGGCCGTAGCCTCATCGTGCTGGCCCGGGTCAGGCTGCGGTCGGGCGACCACCTGGACGCCTCCCACCTCGCGGGCCGCGCGCTGGAACTGCTGGCCGGCGGCCCCGTGGCCGTCGCCGCGTCCGCGCACCTGGTGCAGGCCGAGTCCGCCTTGGCACGGTCCGACGGTGACCCCGCGTTCAGCCTGCGGCAGGCCGTCACCCTGCTGGACGCCGCTCCCGCCACGGGAACGGTCCGCGACCGCGAGATCGCCCGGGTCTGGCGCGAGCTCGGCGATCTGTGGGGCAGGGCCGGTCACCGTGATCAGCAGGCTCGGGCGTATCGTAGGGCACTCGAAGCGGTCGGGGTGAGGTCGACCGTCGCCGGGGTCGTGACATCGGCGGTGTTCGCCCGGTAGGCCTCCTTCCCTGCGCTTTCGGATTTGGCGCCGAGGCACGGGAATAACTAAGGTCAACCAATCATTGACTCGTGGGATGATTGGTTACCTCGGAGGAGGCAGACTGTGAGTCTGCGTACGGCACAGCGGGCTTCCCTCGTCGATCAGGTGATCGAGCAGCTCAAGGACCAGATCACCTCGGGCTCCTGGCAGATGCATGCCAAGATCCCGACTGAGACGGTGCTCGCCGAGCAGCTCGGGGTCGGCCGGAACACCGTCAGGGAGGCGGTGCGCGCCCTCACCCACGCGGGCCTGCTGGAATGCCGCCAGGGCGACGGCACCTACGTCCGGGCCATCAGCGAGCTGTCGGGAGCGATGGCGCGCCGTCTGCGTGCGGCCGAGCAGCTCGAGATCCTCGAGGTCCGCCGCGCGCTGGAGATCGAGGCGGCCAAGCTCGCCGCGGTGCGCCGCACCGAGGGGGACATCGAGCTCATCGAGGAAGCACTGAAGCGCCGCGACGAGGCCTGGGCGGCCGCCGACACCGACACCTTCGTCGAGGCGGACCTGGCGTTCCACATCGCGGTCGTCGAGGCCACCCACAACCGGGTGCTCATCGAGCTCTACAAGGACTTCTCCGCCGCGCTGCGCGCCAGCATCGCGGCGGCGGGCGCGCCGCTCGCGGGTCACATCCCGCACGACGCCATCGCCCGGGCCATCGCGGACGGCGACGCGACCGCGGCCGAGCGCGCCGGGCACGCCTGCATGGAGCACATCGCCATCGCGCTCACCGAGCAGCAGGACTAGCCCGGCACCTCGGCGTCAGCCGAGCCGCAGCGACATCACCAGGTAGCGGAACGCCGGGTCGTCGTCGTGGTCGGTGACGAGGACCGGCCGGGTGGGGGACGCCATGTTGAGCCGGACGTCCTCGGTCTCGACGCCGGCGAGGCCGTCGAGCAGGAAATGCGGCTGGAACGCGATCTGCAGCTCGTCGCCGTCCAGCTCCGCGGGCAGCGCCTCGGCGCCGCGGCCGATGTCGCCGCCGCCCGCCTGGATCAGCACCTGGTTGCTGGTGAACGACAACCGGACCGGGGTGTGGCGCTCGGCGACCAGCGCCACGCGCTTGACGGCCTCCACGAACGGCGCGACCTTCAGCACCGCCCGGATGGGCCACTCGTCGCTGAGCCGGGACCGGTAGTCGATGAACTGGTCGTCCATCAGGCGCACGGTGGTGGCACGGCCCGCGCACTCGAACCCGGCGATGCCGTCGCCGAACCCGATGGACACCTCGCCCGTCCGCAGGGAACGCGCCACCTCGGCGATCACCCGGGCCGGCACCATCGCCGACAGCCGCTGCCCGGAGGCCTCCGGGTGCCACAGGAAGTCCCGTGCCGCGATGCGGTAGCGATCGGTGGCCGCCAGCGACACGTTCACGTCGTCCACGTCCACCCGCACGCCCGTGAGCATGGGCAGCGAGTTGTCCTTGCTGGCCGCGACCGCGACCTGCCCCACCGCCGTGGCGAAGACGCCGCCGCCCACCGACCCGGCCTTCGGCGGCGCCGCCGGGAGCGTCGGGAAGTCGGCCACCGGCAGGGTGAGCAGGCCGAACTCGGTGCTGCCGCAGGTGAGCACCGCCTCGCTGCCGGAGGTCGCGATCTCGACCGGCTCGTTCGGCAGGCTCTTGGTGATCTCGGCCAGCACCCGGCCCGGTATCACCGCCTTCCCCGGCTCCGCGACGTCGGCCTCGACGGAGGCCCGAGCCGAGACGTCGTAGTCGAACACCGAGAGCAGCACCCCGGCGTCCGACGCATCCAGCATGATCCCGGACAACACCGGCACGGTCGGCCGCCCCGGCAGCACCCGCGCGCTCCATGCCACCGCGTCGGCCAGGACATCTCGGTTCACCTGGAACTTCACGCCGCTCCATCCCCTCAAAAACGTCCGTCCACGCAAAGGTAACGCGTAGCTCAGACATTTGACGGCCAACCACCCGTCCGCGGGGGCATCCGCGCGGCGGGAGAGGCTACTTCCTGGTGCCGTTCAGGTAGGCGAGGACGGCGAGGACGCGGCGGTTGTCGTCGTCGGAGACGGCGAGGTCGAGTTTGGCGAAGATGGCGGCGGTGTGTTTGGCCACGGCGCTCTCGCTGAGGAACAGGCGCTGGGCGATGGCGGCGTTGGAACGGCCCTCCGCCATCAGTTCCAGCACCTCGCGCTCGCGGGGGGTGAGGCGGCCGAGGGGCTCGTTGCGGGCGTTGCTGGCCAGCAGGCGGGCGATGACGTCGGGGTCCATGGCGGTGCCGCCGCCGGCCACGCGGCGTACGGCGTCCACGAACTGGCCGGCGTTGAAGACGCGGTCCTTCAGCAGGTAGCCGACGCCGCCGGTGCCGTCCGCGAGCAGTTCGCGGGCGTACAACTGCTCGACGTGCTGCGACAGCACCAGCACCGGCAGGCCGGGGATGCTGCGCCGGGCCGCCAGCGCCGCCTGCAGGCCCTCGTCGGTGAACGTCGGCGGCAGGCGGACGTCCACCACCGCCACCTCGGGCCGCTCGTCCAGCAGGGCCTTCAGCAGCTCCGGCCCGGACTCCACCGCCGCCACGATCTCGAACCCGTGCGCCCGCAACAGGTGGACCAGGCCGTCCCGCAGCAGGAAAAGGTCCTCGGCGATGACAACTCTCACGTGACCGCTTCCAGCTCCGCCCGTTTCACCGCGCGCAGGCTCTGCGCGGCGAAGACCACCATAGCCGCACCCAAGCTGATCATGCCGAGGATCATCGGCCACTGCAGCCTTTCCGGCATGTACAGCGCGAGGAACCAGCTACGCTCCGGCATCTCGAAGAGCTTGAACGCGCCCGCGGCCAGACCTTGCGGGAACAGTGGCAGCCAGAACAACGTCCAGCAGATGTTCACCAGGCGGCGCCGCCACACGGGCAGCGCTGAGCACGGCTCCCCCGGGAAGGCCCGCGGGATATCGACCGTCGCCGTGGTGGGCCCGCCCACCGGGCTGCGCAACGCGAGCACGCCGTCGAACGCGGCGAGCCGCCGCTCGATGCCGCGCAGGCCGCTCCCCCTGGCCGGGTCGGCGCCGCCGTGCCCGTCGTCGATGACGGTGACGCGCAGGGCGGGCCCCCGATGGCTGATGTCCACCGTGACGGACCGGGCCCCTGAGTGCCGCCCGGCGTTGGCCACCAGCTCGCTGATGACGAAGTAGGCGGCGGACTCGACGGGCGCCTCGGGCCGGCGTGGCAGGTCCACCGCCACCATGACGTCCAGCGAGCTGTCCAGCGCGAGCGCACGCACCGCGTCGCCGAGGCCGCGCTCGGCGAGCACCGGCGGATGGATGCCGCGCACGAGCTGCCGCAGCTCCGTCAGCGACGCGGCCGACGCCTCACGCACCTTGGCGATGAGCGCCCGCGCGGCGGCGGGATCGCTCTCCACCAGCTCCTCGGCCGCGCCGAGGGTCATGCCGATGGCCACCAGGCGCGCCTGCGCGCCGTCGTGCAGGTCACGCTCGATGCGCCGCAACTCCGCCGCCTGCGCGTCCACGACCTCGGTGCGGGACCGGTTGAGGTATTTCACCTGCAGGTCCAGGCGGGCCCGTATCGTGGGGCGCAGCAGAGTGCGGGTCCACCGGGCGTGCATCTCGGGCGTGCGGACCGCCGCCCACGGCATCGCCGCCAGCAGCACCAGGCCGGCGAGGACCTTCAGCGGGGCGAGCGTGGCGATGAGCACGATGCCGCCGCCGAGCATCAGCAGCGGCGCGGCCGCGAGCGCGAGCCCCACCACGGGGTTGGCGACCAACCACGCGAAGTCGCGCCAGGTGGCCGGGTCGCGGATCATCCAGTCGAACTCGCGGTTGAACCGCGGGACGAGGGACGTGCGGTAGCGCATCGACCCCTCGCGGTACCACCCGTCGCGGTCCGGCAGGGGCGGCGGCGGCGCGGGACGGTACGGCGGCGCGATCGGGATCTCCGACCACGCCTCGGCCAGGGCACGTGCCTGGCCGCACCGGGAACGGAGCAGCCGCACGCTGCACGGGTACAGGAACACCAGCCCGAGCCCGAAGCTCAGCGCGTGGAGGCACACGACAAGCGCCGCGATCGCGAGATCGGCAACCGCGAGCGTCACCAGCGCGAGGCTGTGGCCCAGCCCTCTGAGCGTCCGAAGAATCATAGGGTCAGTTTGCGGCACCGGCGCCGCGCCGGTCATTGGGCGTGGCTGCCCAGCCGGGGTGTACCTGGATACACCCCCGCCGGGGCCGCAGCCGCATTCCGGCCGCGGCCGCCCGTTCCTACCGTCGATGAGTATGGAAATCATCGAGATCAACGGCCTGCGCAAGCGGTACGGCGGGCGGGCGGCGATCGACGACGTCTCGTTCAGCGTTGCGGAAGGCGAGGTGTTCGGCGTACTCGGCCGCAACGGCGCCGGCAAGACGACCACGGTGGAGTGCGTCTCCGGCCTGCGGGTGCCGGACGCCGGCACCGTCAGCGTCGCGGGCCTGGACCCGCGTGAGGACCGGGCGGAGCTGCGCAGGAGCCTCGGCGTGCAGCTCCAGGACTGCACGCTGCCCGACAAGCTGAGGGTGGGCGAGGCGCTGCGCCTCTACGCCTCTTTCTACGACCACCCGGCCGACTGGCGCGCGCTGATGGAAGAGGTCGGCCTCGGCCCCAAGCGGGACACCGCGTTCGCCAAGCTGTCCGGCGGGCAGCGCCAGCGGCTGTCCATCGCCCTCGCCCTGGTGGGCTCGCCGCGTGTGGCGATCCTGGACGAGCTCACCACCGGCCTGGACCCCAAGGCGCGCCGGGAGACGTGGGAGCTCATCGAGCAGGTCAGGGCCCGGGGCGTCACGATCCTGCTGGTCACCCACTTCATGGAGGAGGCCGAGCGGCTCTGCGACCGCGTCGCCGTGCTGGACGGCGGCCGGGTGGCGGCCGTGGACACACCGGAAGGCCTCATCGCCCGCGTGGACAACGGCCAGCGGCTGCGCTTCCGGGCCGCCCCGGAGGCCGGGGCCGTGCTGCGGGCGTTACCCGAGGCGGCGACCGTCACCACGGAAGGCGACCGGCACACCGTGACCGGCTCAGGCAACCTCCTGCTCGCGGTGGTGACCGCCCTGGCGGCCCACCACATCACCCCGAGAGACTTCACGATGGACCGCGCGACATTGGACGACGCCTTCCTGTCCCTGACCGGCCACACCGCCGACGACAGCCACGACACCTCCGCTCCACGCCGAACCCACGCGGACCACGATGTCGCGGGGGAGGAATGAGCATGGCCACGCCTGTCCGGCAGTCCGCTGCCACGAGGAATCCGCGGCCGGTTCGCCGCCGTACGCGTGCCGGGGGCATGCGCATGCTGCTGACGACCGAGGCGCTGATCTATCTGCGTGAGCCGATGGCGACGTTCATGACGCTTGGGCTGCCGATCGGGCTGCTGCTGGGGCTCGGCCTCTCGATCCCCGATTTCCGCGTCCCGCTGCCGGAGTTCGGGGGCCAGCGGGTCGTGGACACTCAACTGCCCGCCATGATGATCATTCTGTCGGTGTCCACGTCGGCGTTCAGCGCGATCCCGGCGGCACTCGCCGTCTACCGCGAGCGCGGCATCCTGCGCAGGCTGTCGGTGACGCCCGTCCCACCGTCCCGGCTGCTCGGCGCGCAGCTCGTCGTCAACCTGGCCTCCGCCGTGGTGGCGACCGCGCTCACCATCGTCATGGGGCATCTCCTGCTGGACTCGCGGCTGCCCGCCCAGCTCGGCTGGTTCGCGGTGTCGTTCGTGCTCGGCGTCGGCGCGATGTTCGCGATCGGCTTGCTGCTCGCCGCAGCGATCCCGAGCAGCCGCGCGGCCGGCGCCATCGGCGCCGTGGTGATGTTCCCCCTGCTGTTCCTCGGCGGCATGTGGGTCCCCAGGGAGGCCATGCCCGAGCTCCTCCGTCAGATCAGCGACTTCACCCCCACCGGCCCTTTCGGCCAGACCCTGCGCGACGCCTGGGCCGGCACCACCCCCGAGCCGCTTCACCTGGCCGTCCTCGCCGCCTGGACCCTCCTCGCGAGCATCGCGGCGGCTCGCCTGTTCCGCTGGGAATGACCCCGGCTCCGGAAAAGGGCCCCGGCGGCCCGGATCAGGTCCGGGCCGCCGGACGCCTTCAGACCGAGGAGCCGGCCGCCCGGCCGTGGGCTCAGCCGCCGAGGAGGCGGCGGGGGCCTGGGCCGTGGTGGCCCAGCCGGTCGCCGGGATTGATCAGCGGGCAGCGGTCCAGGGACATGCAGCCGCAGCCGATGCAGTCGCTGAAGTCGTCCCTGATCTGCTGGAGACGGCGGATGCGCTCGTCCAGCTCCTCTCGCCAGACCTCGGACATGTGCCGCCAGTCGGCGCGGGTGGGCACGTGGTCCGGAGGGAAGGTGGCGAGGACCGCGGCGATGTCCGCCAGGGGGATGCCGACGCGTTGCGCCATGCGGATGAGGGCCACACGGCGCAACATGTCCCGCCGGTACCGCCGCTGGTTCCCCGCCGTGCGGCGACTGCTGATCAGCCCTTGCCGCTCGTAGAAGTGCAGCGCGGACACGGCCACACCGCTACGCGCCGCCAGCTCCCCGACGGTGAGCTCGAAGCTGATGCCGTCCACGACCACCACCGATCACCGTCCGCGGACCTCAACCATACTCAAGGAAAGCGACGGTCAGTGCGGCGCCATGTCCACGAACCGGCTGTAATGCCCCTGGAAGGCCACCGTCACCGTCGCCGTGGGCCCGTTGCGGTGCTTCGCCACGATGAGGTCGGCCTCACCCGCCCGCGGCGACTCCCGCTCGTAGGCGTCCTCCCGGTGCAGAAGGATGACGACGTCGGCGTCCTGCTCGATGCTGTTGTGGACCGATACGCCGTTCGCCACGAAGTTGTGGGTGTCTCGCACCGTGGCGTCGTAGACCGGTTGTTCGCCGAGGCTCTCAATTGACTGAACTTCATCCCAGAACACATCGTTCGTCGCGAGCATCTCGAGATCGGCATCGTGGAGAATCGTGGCCACCCTGCCCAGCCGCTGCCGGCTTGGAGCATGCTTCCACAGAGTGCTGCCACAGAACTGGCTCCCGAGCCGGGCGGAGAACTCTCGGTGAGTCATACTCCGTTCCGTCAGAACGCCCCGGACATGGTCCCAGACCTCGCGGGGCACGGTGTCGAGACTCGTATTCGCCTTGATCGCCACGAGCATCGCGAGGCAGCGGGTGGCCCTGGCCGACCTCTCACCATGCACGCCCACCTCGTTCAGGAACCGGAGCTGGTTCTCAGAACCGTAGACATACAGGTGGTACCCCGGCCGGTAACCGCTCTTGCGCACTTCCTTCACGCGGGTCATCACATTGAACCGCAGCAGCAGTTGAGCCACATCGTCCACCAGGCGCCGGCTCGTGGAAGAGTAGTAGATCCTCGCCTGACCATGCTTCTCATCCCAGGAGACGCTGCCGTCCGTGGCCCACAGATGGCGGAGGAACAGCGCGATCTGCCTTCTCCGTAGTGCGAAGATCCCCTCCGGGACGAACTTCTCATGACTCCGAAGGCCAAAGAGTCCCAATCCGTCAAGCCAGGCGGCGATGGGATTACGTCTTCCCCGTGCCAGCCGGTACGGGGAAGGAAGTCTCACGGTGGTGACCCGAGCAGCGGCATAGTCGTCACGGACCGCTTCTACCCCGAAGTGCTTCGCAGCCTGGGACATCGCCGTGAGGCATGCTTCGTCTCTGCTCGCGTACCGGATCGGCTGCCGCCGCACGAACGAACCGTCGCCGATCATGTGTGCGAGCAGGACGACCTCGTCGTCCGGCCACTCCCGCAGCTCGGTGGGAGCGGGGATGTGGCGAGGGACCGCGAGCCGCGTGCCGGTCGTGAGCTCGCCGAGGGGCTGCCATCCCTCATAGGTCATGAAGGGGTGGTTCGCGGTGGCCTTGACCTCACGCCCCGACCTCAACCGGAGCCGGAACACCTCTTTGACGCCGCTAGGGAAGACATGAGTCATTGTTCGGGGGACGAGCCGGAGCCGCTCATCGAGAGACCAGACCGGAACATCACGTGCACCTGTCTCCAGCAGCTCGCCGAGCGAGACTTCGGCCCCGGTGTCGGCCCGCAAGATGCGAGTATCTGCCGTCAGGCATCCAGATTCGCGTAGGTCTGATACCTGGGGGCGCTTGTCGGTGCGTTGCTCGGGGCCGCGGTTGAGCTGGGAGATGGCGATGACAGGGACCTCCAGCTCCTTGGCGAGGAGCTTGAGCGCGCGGGAGATCTCGGAGACCTCCTGCTGACGGCTCTCGGTCTTCTTGGGGGAGCTCATGAGCTGGAGGTAGTCGACGATGACGAAGCGCAGGTCGTGGCGCTGTTTGAGGCGGCGGCACTTGGCGCGGATCTCCATCATCGACATGTTGGGGGAGTCGTCGATGAACAGGGGGGCCTCGGCGACCTCGCTCATGCGGCGGGCGAGGCGGGTCCAGTCCTCGTCGTTCATGGTGCCCGCGCGCATGGCGTGCAGCGCGACGCGGGCCTCGGCGGACAGCAGGCGCATGGTGATCTCGTTGCGGGACATCTCCAGCGAGAACACCACCGTCGTCATGTGGTGCTTGATGGCGGCGGACCGCGCGAAGTCCAGGCCGAGCGTGCTGTTGTGCGTCGGCACGCAGGAGCGGCCGGCGAGGTACATGTGGTCGGCGTTGTCCACCTCGACGCAGCGGACCGGGCGGGACGGCACGGGGCGCACGGCCACGACGCGCCGGGGACGGGGCCGCACCCCCGCGATCTCCGCGTCCGTGAAGCACACCACGTGGCGGGTGGCCGGGGCGCCGTGGACGGCCATGGCCCGCACCGTGGCGGTGGCGCCGAGGCTCAGCGCCAGCTCGCGCACGTCCGCGGCGAGACCCGGCCCGCCGAGATCCAGCTCGACCACACCATCGGCGCGGCGGCCCGCCGTGGCGCACAGGGCGGCCAGCAGCTCCCGCCGCTGCGCGACCGAGCCGCGCAGGTACACCCGCGGGATGCGCCCGAGGTCACCGAGCCGCGCCGCGAGCACGGACGGCTGCTCGGGCAGGTCGCGCGCGGGCAGCTCGAACGGCGCGGCCGGCTCGACGACCACGTCCGAGCCCGGCAGGGCCGCGGCGATCTGCCCGGTGGTGAGGACCAGGGAACGGGCGGCGGTGGGCTCAGTGGGGAGGGAACGAGGAGCGGTGCCGCGTGGGGACGGCACGAGGGCGGGAAGGGTGACGCGCCACTGGTGGAGCGCGTCGGCGACGATGACGGTGCCGTCGTCGAACTCCACCTCGTGGCAGGGGCGGCCGCGCAGCACACCGGTGGCGGCGACGACGCGGGTGGGCCTGCCGTCGGCGCCGATGAGCAGGTCGCCGGGGCGGACCTCGCCCATCGTGGTCCAGCCGCCGGGTGTGGGCAGCGGGGTGTCCAGGGCCAGCGCCTTGCCGATGGCGGGGCGGGCGGCCACCACGATCATCTGGCCGGGGTGCAGGCCGTTCATCAGCGCGTCGAGGTCCTGGAAGCCGGTGGGCACCCCGACCATCTGGCCGCTGCGGCTCCCGATGGCCTCGATCTCGTCCAGCGCCCCCGGCATGATCTCGGAAAGCGGCCGGTAGTCCTCGCTGGTGCGCCGCTCGGTGACCGCGTAGATCTCCGCCTGGGCGCGGTCGACCAGCTCGTCGACCTCTTCGTTCTGCCCGCCGTACCCGTAGGAGACGATGCGGGTGCCCGCCTCGATGAGCCGCCGCAGGATCGCCTGCTCGCGCACGATCTTGGCGTAGTAGCCGGCGTTGGCCGCGGTGGGCACGACGGCCGTCAGGGTGTGGACGTACGCGCCGCCGCCCACCCGGGCGATCTCGCCACGCTTGGACAGCTCGCCGAAGACCGTCACCGAGTCCGCGGGCTCGCCGCGGCCGTACAGGTCGAGGATGGTGTCGTAGATGATCTGGTGGGCGGGCCGGTAGAAGTCGTCGGAGCGCAGCACCTCGACCACGTCGGCGATGGCGTCCTTGGACAGCAGCATGCCGCCGAGCACCGACTGCTCGGCCTCGATGTTGGCGGGCGGCGTGCGCTCGAACGGTGTTTCGAACGGCGAGGCGACTTCGCTGCTCATCCGGACGCCCCTCCTTGAACCCACCGGCACCCCCGAGGTAGCCGGGGTGACAGTTTCGCCGGTTCCGTGAGAACCGGCAACGTGTCCTGTCGACAAGGTTGTGGATAACGTGTGCAGTTCTCGCCCCAGGGTGTGGGCACACTGGGGACAACTCTGTGGATAACTCAGGGGCGGTTGTCCACAACCCCGACTGAGCAGCGAAAACCGTATCCACCGGCTGTGGAGAAAAGAAAGTGGGCAGGACACGCCCTGAACGGCCACCCCGGGTGACGGCCACCCGGGCGTAATAGGCAAAATAGGCGGGTGACTCTTACATCGCGTGCGGACGGCAGGGAGATCCTCCGCCTGGCCGTCCCCGCGTTCGGCGCGCTGATCGCCGAGCCACTGTTCATCCTCGCCGACTACGCCATCGTCGGCCGCCTCGGCACCACCGCCCTCGGCGCGCTCGGCATCGCGGGCGCCGCGGTGACCACTCTGGTGAACATCTGCGTCTTCCTCGCCTACGGTACGACGGCCGCGGTGGCCAGGCAGGCGGGCGCGGGCGACCTGCCGCGCGCGGTGAAGCAGGGGGTGGACGGCATGTGGCTGGCCATCGCCATCGGCGCGGCGCTGATCGCGGTGTGCTGGCCCATCGCCCCGTGGATGGTGGAGCTGTTCGGCGCCACCCCGGACGTCGCGGACCAAGCGGTCACGTACCTGCGCATCAGCCTCCTCGGCACCCCCGCGATGCTCGTCATCCTGGCCGGCACCGGCGTGCTGCGCGGCCTGCGCGACACCGTGACCACCCTGACGGTGTCCATCGGCTCCTTCACCCTCAACGCCGTGCTGAACGCCCTGTTCGTGCTCGTGTTCGGCTGGGGCATCGCCGGGTCCGCCTGGGGCACGGTGCTCGCGCAGACCGCCGGCGCCGCCGTGTACCTGGCCACCGTGGTCCGGGCCGCGCGGCGGCACCGCGTGCCGGTGCGGCCGGACCTCGCCGGCATCGGTGCCCTCGGGACGGCGGGCATCGCGCTGCTGATCCGGACCGTCTGCATGCGCGTCGTGCTGCTCGTGGCCACCGGCGTCGCCACCCGCATGGGCGACGCACCGCTCGCGGCGCATGCCATCGCCACCCAGATCTGGACGCTCGCGGCGTTCGCGCTTGACGCCATCGCCATCGCGGGCCAGGCCATCACCGGGCACGCCCTCGGCGCCGGGGACGTGCGGCGCACCCGGGCCGCCACCCGCACCATGGTGATCTGGGGCGTCGGGTACGGCGTGGTGCTCGGCCTGCTGATCCTGCCGCTGGCGCCCGTCATCCCCCACCTCTTCGGCGCGGAGCCCACCGTCGCCACCCACCTGGTGTCGGTGTTGTGGCTGGTCGCGCTGCTGCAACCCCTCGCCGGGCTGGTGTTCGTGCTGGACGGCGTGCTCATCGGCGCGGGCGACCGCCGCTACCTGGCCTGGGCGTCCGCCGCCACCACCGTCGTCTACCTGCCGGCCGCCTACCTCGTCATCCACCTCGGCGGCGGCCTCGTGGCCCTGTGGGCGGCCCTCGGCCTGTGGATGGCCGCCCGCGCGGTCACCCTGTCCCTCAGAGCGAACGGCCGCGCCTGGCTCGTCACCGGCGCCTGAGCACGGGCACGGAAACGACGCGACCCCTCCCCGGGAGGGCCGGGGAGGGGTCGCGGGCCGAGCGGGTCGGCCTCGCCGTGAAGGGCGAGGGCCGTGCTCAGGAGCCGAGGACCTCGACGTCGAGGTTGGCGGAGACCTCCGGGTGGAGGCGGACGGACACGCGGTGGGAGCCGACGCTCTTGATCGCGTTGTTGATCTCGATGCGGCGGCGGTCCAGGGTGGGACCGCCGGCGGCCTTCACCGCGTCGGCGATGTCGCCGGTGGTCACCGAGCCGAACAGCCGGCCGGAGTCGCCCGCGCGGGTGCGCAGTGTCACCCGCAGGTTGCCGAGGCGGCCCGCGACCTCCTTGGCGGTGTCGAGGTCGCGGATCTCGCGGGCCTGGCGGGCCTTCTTGATCGACTGGATCTGCTTCTCGCCGCCACGGGTCCACAGCAGGGCGTACCCGCGGGGGATGAGGTAGTTGCGGCCGTAGCCGTCCTTCACCTCGACGACGTCACCAGGGGCCCCGAGGCCGGAGACCTCGGTGGTCAGGATGAGTTTCATATCTCTGGGACCTCCCGTCAGCGCGCCGTGCTCGTGTACGGCAGCAGGGCCATCTCACGAGCGTTCTTGATCGCGGTCGCCACGTCACGCTGGTGCTGGGTGCAGTTGCCCGTCACCCGGCGGGCACGGATCTTGCCGCGGTCGGAGATGAACTTCCGCAGCAGCGCCGTGTCCTTGTAGTCGACGTAGGAGATCTTGTCATGGCAGAACAGGCAAACCTTTTTCTTCGGCTTGCGCAGTGCCGGCTTCGCCATCGTGGTGCTCCTCCTAGAGAGCCCCGCTTACGCGGGAATGGTCGATATCGGTTACTGGATGTGGATGGAACGTGGATCAGAAGGGCGGTTCGTCGCTGAGGTCGCCACCCTGGGAGCCGCCGCCGAAGCCGCCGCCCTGGTTGTAGCCACCGCCCTGCGAGCCGCCGCCGAAGCCGCCACCGCCGCCACCGCCGAAGCCGCCACCGGGCGGCGCGGGCGTGGCCGAGGCCCACGGGTCGTCGGAGCCCCCGAAGCCGCCGCCACCGCCGCCGCCACCCTGGCGCGAGGTCTTGTTGACCTTGCAGGTGGCGTTGCGCAGGGACGGGCCGACCTCGTCGACCTCGACCTCGTAGACGGTGCGCTTCTCGCCTTCCTTCGTCTCGTACGACCGCTGGCGCAGCCGCCCCTGGACGATGACCCGCATGCCACGCTGAAGGCTCTCGGCGACGTTCTCCGCCGCCTGGCGCCAGACGTTGCAGGTCAGGAAGAGGCTCTCGCCGTCCTTCCACTCGTTGGTCTGGCGGTCCATGAACCGCGGAGTGGACGCGATGCGGAACCGGGCCACGGCCTGCCCCGAAGGGGTGAAACGCAGCTCCGGGTCGTCGACAAGGTTGCCGACGATGGTGATGGTGGTGTCGCCTGCTGCCATCGGTCGCTCTCGCCTTCGTGGGTGAATCTGCGCAGCTATCGGGCCCAGAGTACGGCCAACGCCCGACAAAAACCGGGCTTCGGCCTCACCGGCGGCACGGCTCAGTGCACGTCGGGACGCAGCACCTTGGTCCGCAGGATGCCCTCGTTCAGGTTGAGCTGACGGTCGAGCTCCTTGACGGTCGCCGGCGCGGCGGTGACGTCGATGACGGCGTAGATGCCCTCGGACTTCTTGGTGATGTCGTAGGCGAGACGGCGGCGGCCCCACACGTCGACCTTCTCCACCGTGCCGCCGTCGTTGCGGACCACGGTGAGGAACTGGTCGAGCGAGGGAGCGACCGTGCGCTCGTCGAGGGACGGGTCGAGGATGACCATCAGCTCGTAACGACGCATAGGACTTCCAACCTCCTCTGGACTCTTGCGGTCACGACACCATGCCGTGACAGGAGGACGCTGACGTCGTCGCGCCGCCTTCGGTGGCGGCCCGGTGATCGCGCGGTGCTGACACGCGCACAACTTCCGACGTAGCTCGCCCGAGTCTACCAGCGCTCCGCCACCGGCCGGAGACGTTCGCGGGCGGCGCGTAAGCGTGCGCGTACCGGGAACGTCATGCCGAGTAGAGGGAGTGGAGGACAAGGAGGAAGGAGGCGGCCGGCATGCCGCACACCCTGGGCCCGCTGAGACTCAAGACCCCGAGACTCACGCTCAACTCCGACGGTCAGCGGCACCCGCTGGAGAACGCCCTCACCCTGACCGCGCTCGGCCTCGGCGTCGTGGCCCTGGCGTGCGGGCTCATCGTGCAAGCCCACGTCGCCGCGTCCTGGGCCGGCGCGCTCGGCTTCCCGATCGGGCTGTACGCGCAGTACGTCTCGGCCACCACAGCGGAACGGTCGATCAACATCGTGGGCATCATCATGTCCTTCGTCGGCGTGGCCCTCGGCATCTTCCACGGGGGGTTCATCCCCTGAGAGCGCGGAGGACCCGTCGCGGGGCCGGGACAGCGGGCGGGGCGTTCCCCGAAGACGCCCCGCCGGTGGTCAGCGGCGCCGTCACTTGCCACCGATGTGCAGGTCGACACCGAGGAGGATGAGGAACCAGAGGAACACCGCGAGAAGAGCCTGCGCGATCTGCCTGAGCAGTGCGGGGGTGATGTAGTCGTGAACCCATGCCACGTAAATGCCGACCAAGATGTAGATCAGCCCTAAAAGGCTGACCCCGCGGCGGTAGTAGGCCACTTTTGTCTCCTATATGTCACGGTACGCGGGTCTCTAGGCGTACCAACGCGGCGCTCCACTGCCCATACGGCGCCTTCCGAAACGGCTAGGCTCGACCCATGGTGCGCATCGGAGCTCACGTCGACCAGGACGACCCTCTGGCCCACGCCGCGGCCCGCGACGCCGAGGTGGTCCAGTTCTTCCTCGGTGACCCCCAGGGCTGGAAGGGGCCGGTGCTCCCCGCCGGCGCGGACGCCCTGCGCGACTCGGCCGTCGACGTCTACGTCCACGCGCCGTACGTCATCAACGTCGCCACGGCCAACAACCGCATCCGCATCCCGAGCCGCAAGCTGCTCGCGTCCCAGTTGGAGGCGGCGGCGTCGATCGGCGCCAAGGGCCTGATCGTGCACGGCGGCCACGTCGGCAAGACCGACGACCCGCAGCTCGGCTTCGACAACTGGCGCAAGGTGTTCGAGCGCCTCGAGCAGCCCATCCCCGTCCTGATCGAGAACACCGCGGGCGGCGACAACGCGATGGCGCGCCGGCTGGAGCGCGTCGCCCGCCTCTGGGACGCCCTGGACGGCTTCGACGTCGGCTTCTGCCTGGACACCTGTCACGCGCACGCCGGCGGCGAGGAGCTGATCGGCCTGGTGGACCGCGTGAAGGCCATCACCGGCCGCATCGACCTGGTCCACTGCAACGATTCGCGCGACGCCTTCGACTCCGGCGCCGACCGTCACGCCAACCTCGGCAACGGCACGATCGACCCCGAGCTCATCCTCGCGGTGTGCCGCGCCGCCGGGGCGCCGGTGGTGGTCGAGACCCCCGGGGACGGCCAGGCGGCCGACATCGCCTTCCTGCGCAAGCACCTCTGAGGAGGCCGGCCCGCCTCAGCCCGCCCAGGCCCCGCTGAGGAACGTCAGCGTGTTGAGCACCATCAGCGGCCCGGCGAGCAGCGCGTACGCCCACAGGAGCGGCTTTCGCCGGGTCGCCGCCTGGGCGAGCAGGATCCACACCGGCCACCACAGCAGCGCCGCCCGCGGGATCGACAGGTAGTACGCCGAGAACAGCAGCGCGCCGAGCTGCAGCGCGACGTACAGGAACTCGCTCCAGCGCCGCGCGATCAGCAGCCACAGCAGGGCCGCGACCCCGAGCAGCGCCCCCGCGATCTCCATGCGGAACGGCCAGGCGAACTGCCCGTCGTTGGCGGCCATGTGCCACGTCGTCATGAACGAGTCCCACGGCCACGTCATCGAACGTCCCCAGCCCGCTTCCTGGGCGTGCTGCCAGGCGAGCCAGTCGCCGGTGCGGGTGTACTGGTAGGCCGAGTACGCCACCAGCGGCACGAACGGCAGCAGCAGCCATGGGGCCCGGCGCGCCGGCTGCCGTCGCATGACGAACTCCACGATCAGCGCCAGCGCGAGGAACAAGCCGGTGATGCGGACACACGACGCCCCGGCGGCCAGCAGCCCCGCGGCGACCCAGTTGCCGCGCCGCGCGGCGAGCCAGGCGGGGATCGCGAAGCCGAGGAACAGGGCTTCGGTGTACCCGGCGAACAGGAACACCGCCGTCGGGCACAGCAGAAGCACGAGCACGGCCCGCCGCCCGGTGCCGGGCGGGCCCTCCAGTTCGCCGAGCCGCGCCAGCGCCACCATGGCGACCGCGCCCGCGACGAACGAGATCAGCAGCCCCGCCAGCGTCCAGTCCGAGACGATCACGTGCACCAGCCGCAGCGCCAGGGGCATCCCGGGGAAGAAGGCGGGCAGGCCGGGGTCGTGTTGCCCCGCGGGGTCGCCGTCGTAGCCGAACTTCGCGATGTCCACCAGGTGCTTGGCGTCCCAGTGCAGCCACCGCTCCAGGAACGTGCTGTCCTTGTCCTGGGCGAGTACGCCGATCCACACCGTCGCGGCGATGACGAGGCCGGCCCGCGAGAGCGTCCACAGCAGTGCCGCTTCACCGGCGGTGTCACGGGTGGAGGACTGCTCGACGACTACGGCCTCGGCCTCCTGCGGGGACGTCTGCACACAGAGGAGAATAGAGGGTCATCCCGGACTCTCGACTAGATTACGGCGGCCCGCCAGGGCGTGGCGTGCCCCCCTAGGCATGATCACCCCGGCCTCGGCGCACTTCGGAGTGTCTGCCGGACGGCCGGGGCGATCGTGAAAGTTTCTCGCCTTAGTCGTCAGGCGGGGGCGGCCGGTGCCTCCTCGCGCTTGGCGGCCGGGTCCAGGCGGAGCACGAAGCGGTCCGGCGCGCCGTCCAGCACGCCGCCGATGGGATCGTCCACGCCGTCCTGCCGGATCACGTCGTGCTCGGGGCGCAGGATGTCGCGCACCACGAACGCCGCCATGATCCCGATGGTCAGCACCCGGCCCCACACCGCGGTGAAGTAGGTGACGTCGCTGATGCCGAGCGCCTCGTTGCCCGGCTGGATGCCGACGAGGTAGAGCCAGATGGCGAAGAAGTACCAGCACTCGGCGATCTGCCACAACACCAGCGGCTTCCAGTTGGGCCGGGCCAGCACGGCGAACGGCACCAGCCACAACACGTACTGCGGCGACCACACCTTGTTGGTCATCATGAACGCGGCCAGCACCAGGAAGCACAGTTGCATGAGCCGCGGCCGGGTGCGCGCGGTGAGCGCGAGCACGGCGATGGCCACGCACATCAGGCCGAACGACACGATGCCGAGGGTGTCGAGCCGGGCCGAGTCCCCGAGGTACGGCCACTGCTTCATCTGGAAGAAGTACCAGATGGACCCCCAGTCGGCGCCGCGCTCGCTGCTGAAGACGTAGAACCTCTTCCAGCCCTGGAAGGCCAGCATCATGAACGGCAGGTTGACCACCACCCAGGTGATCACCATGCCGCCGAGGGCGTACAGGAACGCGGGCATCTTCCTGGCCCGCAGCGAGAGCAGGAACAGCGGCCCGAGGAAGACCACGGGGTAGAACTTGGTCGCCACCGCGAGGCCGAGCAGCACGCCCGCGAGGAAGTGTTTCTGGCGGGACCAGGCGAGGAAGGCGCCGAGGGCGAGCGCGCCGCACAGCAGGTCCCAGTTGATGAACGCGGTGAGGATCAACGCGGGGGCCAGCGCGTACCACGCGGCGTCCCACGGCCGGCGCTGCAGCAGGGCCAGCCTCGCCATGATCACCACGCCGACGACCAGCGACACCGCCATCAGCAGCACGGTGAGGTCGTAGAACCACACGCCCGGCTCGTTCAGCCCGGACACGATGCGCTGGATCACCCACATCAGCGCGCCGATGCCGACCGGGTACTCCACAGGATGCCCGAAATAGGGAGCCATGCCCTGGTCGAGCTTCTCGTTCCACCACAGCGGATATATGTCGGTGTAGCAGAAGTTCAGGAACTGCTGCGTCCCGTCGTTCCACGCGCCCCCGAACCGGCACGGCCACTTCCACAGATAGGCCAGCAGCGCCCCCGCCACCGCGAAGAGCGCGAGGGGCACGAACGGCGCCGCGGCCCGCGCCACGGAACCGGCCGTTCCCGGGGCGTACGTCGATCGGTTCATGACCTCATCCCATCACCGTGTCCCGGCACCCCGATGGCGCCGGGACTTCCAGATGATCCCTCACCGGGCCGGTTCGCGTCGTCCGCCCGTGGGCGCCGGGTCGGGGGTGGGGGGAGGGGTGGACGCCCCGGTGCCGGGCGTGTCGCCCCCGAACGGGTCCGGGCCGCCCCCGTTGTTGCAGGAGTCGTCCCATGGGAGGCAGCCCTCGCCGGTGTCGCCGTTGTCGTCGGGGAAGCCGTCGTCGGTCGGGAAACCGTCGTCGTCGGGGAAAGTTTCATCCTGCGTCGGCGTCGGGGTGGGGGTGGGCTTCGGCGCGAGGTCCAGCGGCGAACCGATGTTGGACGGCGCGGGGAACTCGACGACCTTCTTGCCCTTCATCGCCTCAGCCATGAACGCGCGCCACACCCGGGCCGGCACGGTACCGCCGTCGAAGTTGTTGCCGAGGGACAACTCGGCGCCCGTCTTGCGGTCTTCCTTGTACATGCCGACCGAGGTGGACAACTGCGGGGTGAACCCGACGAACCACGCTTCCTTGTTGTCGTTGTTGGTGCCGGTCTTGCCGGCCACAGGACGGTCGTACAGCGCCGCCGCCGTTCCGGTGCCGCCCTTCACCACCGACTGGAGCGCGACGACGGCGTCGGCGGCGACCTCTTCGGCGATGACCTGCTTGGGTGTCTTGTCCTCGGTGATGATCTGAATCTTGTTCGGGTCGATCACCTTGATGACGGTGTGGGTCGGGTAGTGCTTGCCGGCGTTGGCGAAGATCGAGTAGCCCGCCGCCTGCTCCACCGGTGTGACGCCGGCGCTGCCGATGGAGAAGAGGTACTTGTGGTCGGCGACGCTCTTCTCCATGGCGTCCTTGCTCAGCCCGGCGTCCTCGGCGATGCGCTTGACCGCGTCCAGGCCCACCTCGAAGCCCATCTGGCCGTAGGCCGTGTTGATGGAGTGCTGGGTGGCGTAAATGATGTTCATCGAGGACGGCGCGGAGTGGCCGTTGGAGATCGGGGTCGTGCCCTCCAGCTTCAGGGGCTGCTTGCCCGTCACGAAGCTCTTCAGGCTGTGCCCGGCCTCCAGCCACGCCGCGAGCACGTACGGCTTGAACGCCGACGCGGCCTGCTTGCGCGCCTGGAACGCCTCGTTGAACTGGTCGGGGTTCTTGCCGAGGTAGTTGTTGCCCCCGTAGAACGCCACAACGCGCCCGTTGGTCGGGTCCACGGCCGCGAGGCCGGTGTGGACCTCCTTGGGCAGGCCCGCGGTGGTCTGGTTCACGGCGGTCTTGGCGGCCTGCATGAGCTTGCGGTCGAAGGTCGTGTAGATCTTGTAGCCGCCGGTCTCGATCTGCGCGCGCGGCAGGCCCTTGGCCTCCAGCTCCTTGAGCGCCTCGGTCAGCATGTAGCCGCGCAGGCCGCTGAACGCCGAGGAGTCCCTGCGGGGCTGGATCTTGGGGAACTTCAGCGTGGCGGGGTAGGCGCCGTACTTCTGCGGGTTCAGCTCGGCCATCTGCTTGAGCACGTAGGTGAACCGGAACTGGGTGCCGGAGAAGTTCTTCTTCTCCTCCGCCATGTCGAACGCGCCAGGCTGCTGGATGCGGCCCGCGAGGTAGGCGCCCTCGGCGGGGGTGAGCTTCTTGACGCCGTGGCCGAAGAACTCGTTCGCGGCGGCCTCGATGCCGTAGGTGTTGCGGCCGAAAGGAATGGTGTTGAGGTAGTACTCGAGGACCTTGTCCTTGCTCCATTCCTTGTCGAGCTTGATCGCGATGAAGATCTCCTTGACCTTGCGCTTGAGCGCCCGATCCTTGCTGAGGCCCTTGAAGTAGCCACGCGCCATCTGCTGGGTGATGGTGGACGCGCCCTGCACCTGGGCGCCGGTGGCGGTGTTCCACGCCGCCCGCACCAGGCCGGGGAAGGAGATGCCGTCGTCGTTGTAGAACGTCTCGTTCTCGGCCGCGACCACCGCGTCCCTGACGTACTGCGGCACGTCCGCGAGCTTGACTGCGCGGCGCTCGGTGCCGAGGCGGGCCATGTAGGAGCCGTCGGCGTAGTAGAAGGTGCTGCCCTGCGAGACGGCCGCCTCCTGGGCGTCCTTCTCCGTGGGCAGCTCGGTGTTGGCGTACCCGACGGCGACCATGCCGAAGACACCCGCCGTCAGCACGGCGAAGCCGACGAGCACGATCTTCCAGTTGGGCAGGAACCGCTTCCAGCCCTTGCGGCGGGGCGGCTCCCCGCCCTTCGCCACCCTGCGCCGGCCGGGACCTCCCGGGCCTCCCGGGCCTCCGGGACCGCCGGGGCCTCCAGGCCCACCGGGACCACCCGGGCCACCGGGGGGAGCGCCGCGGCGGCGGGCGGCGCGGGTGCCCGGTTCGCGGCTGACGACGGTCTCCGCGTCGGACGGGGCGCGCCGCTCGCCGGGGTCGCGGCGCGGGCCGCCGGGAGCGCCAGGACCGCCTGGGCCGGCAGGGCCACCCGGGGCCCCAGGTCCGCGGTCGGCGGGACCACGGGCCGGGGACGCCTGCCCGGCGACCCGGGCCATCGACTGCGTGTCCTCGTACGCCGCCTCGGCGCGCCGGGCGCGCGGAGCGCCCGAGGGCCCACGCCGCTCACCGGTGCCCGCCCGGGGGTCGCCCGCCCGGGGCGGGGGCTCGGCCGCCGCGCGGCGCGGCTGCTCGCCGTACCGGTCCTGCGGCACGGCCCGGTCCCGCGGCTGCGGGGTGGCGCGGTCGCGGTCCTCCTGGCGTGGCGGGGCGGCGCGGCGCCCCGGTGAGGGTTCCTGCGACCAGCCCGGTGGCGGGGCCTGGTGTCCAGCGGCGGGCGCGCTCCCCTGAGTAGAGCGACGGCGCCGCCCCGGACGAGCTGATGCACCGGATCCCTCGGCTGGGCCGGGGCGGCCGGTCGGCTCGGGGCCATAGCTGCTGTAACTCACGCGTCCTCGTCGGGTCATCTGGCGATCTGGAGGTCTTCGACGTCTGTGCGGCAGGCGGGGCGTCACGCGCCTTGAAGGGAACAGGGGACTCGATCGTGGGCCGGCTAGGTCTCCGCGATCTGCCGGTCCGTATCGGGGTCGCCCGGTGGCCCATCAGTGCCTAGGACGAAGGAGACCGTCAGGTGATTCCATGCACAACCTTGGCAGACCTCAACAACGTAGACCCTGAATTCCGGGTATTCGCGAGCCATCTGAACAAGGTCTGACGTTGCCTTTACGTGTCCCGCGACCCGTCCGAGCTGGTCGCCGTACACGTATGTGACATGGGTCACGTTCTGGTGCTCACATATGGGGCACCTGCGCTGCGTGGGCTCACCGTGGTATCTGGCTGCGCGCAGAAGGTAGGGATGAGCATCGCACACGTCGCGTTTGGTCGTGCGACCGGAGCGTAGCGACTGTACCGTCGCCCGCTTCGCTAGGCCGTAGTCCACGACCCGTCGCTGTGACCACACGAGCGCCAGACTACGACTTTTTTCGCTTTTCAGGTCAATCGCTTGACGAGTTTCTTGATTGCCAAGTATGCCAGCCCGACGTATCCTGGGGATGTATCGACTCGATACATCGCAGGAACACATCATCGCGAGAGGGGGCGGTTCCAGTGGCGGTCGGACGAGGCGGAGTACTGGAACTGGCCGTGCTCGGCTCGCTCAACGAGACACCCCTGCATGGCTATGAGCTGCGTAAACGGCTCAACGCCCTGCTCGGCATGTTCCGCGCGTTCTCCTACGGTTCGCTCTATCCGTGCCTGCGGCAGTTGCTCGCCGACGGGCTGATCGCGGAGGAGCCTCCGGAGGACGGCGGCTGCGGCACGGCGGCCAAGAGCGATGTCGCCCCGCCGCTCACCGGTCGCCGGTCCAAGATCGTCTACAAGCTGACCGCCGAAGGCAAGGAACGACTGCAAGAGCTGCTGACCCAGGCGGGGCCCTCCTCCTGGGAGGACGAGAGCTTCGGCGTGCACTTCGCCTTCTTCCGCCTCACCGAGGCCGAGGTGCGGCTTCGCATCCTGGAGGGCCGCCGCAGCCGCTTGGAGGAGCGTCTCGACGCGGTCCGCACCGCTCTCGCCCGCACGCGCGAACGGCTCGACAGCTACACCCTTGAGCTGCAACGCCACGGTTTGGAGTCGGTCGAGCGCGAGGTGCGCTGGTTGAACGAACTGATCGATACCGAACGGGAGCAAGCCGTTCGGGCAAGAGCGGAGAGGGCACAGGCGCAGTCCGCCGAGCCCGTTCCTGATGAGACGAACGAGTAAAGGAGCGAGTGCGATGGGTTCCGTGCGCGTAGCCATCGTGGGCGTGGGCAACTGCGCCGCGGCGCTGGTGCAGGGCGTGCAATATTACAAGGACGCCGACCCGGCCACCCGGGTCCCCGGGCTGATGCATGTCCAGTTCGGCGACTACCACGTCGGCGACGTGGAGTTCGTGGCCGCTTTCGACGTCGACGCCAAGAAGGTCGGCCGCGACCTCTCCGAGGCGATCGTCGCGTCCGAGAACAACACCATCAAGATCTGTGACGTGCCCCCCACCGGCGTCACCGTGCAGCGTGGTCCCACGTACGACGGTCTCGGCGAGTACTACCGCGAGCTGATCGAGGAGTCCGACGAGGCCCCGGTCGACGTCGTGGCCGTCCTCAAGGAGGCCCGCGCCGACGTCCTGGTGTCCTACCTGCCCGTGGGCTCCGAGGAGGCCGACCGCTACTACGCGCAGTGCGCCATCGACGCCGGCGTCGCCTTCGTCAACGCGCTGCCGGTGTTCATCGCCTCCGACCCGGTGTGGGCGAAGAAGTTCACCGACGCCGGCGTGCCGATCGTCGGCGACGACATCAAGTCCCAGGTCGGCGCCACCATCACCCACCGCGTCATGGCCAAGCTCTTCGAGGACCGCGGGGTCGAGCTGCTGCGGACGTACCAGCTCAACTTCGGCGGCAACATGGACTTCATGAACATGCTGGAGCGCAAGCGCCTCCAGTCCAAGAAGATCTCCAAGACCCAGTCGGTCACCTCGCAGATCCCGCACGAGATGGCCAAGGCCGACGTCCACATCGGCCCGTCCGACCACGTGCCGTGGCTCGACGACCGCAAGTGGGCCTACGTGCGCCTGGAGGGCCGGTCCTTCGGCGACACCCCGCTGAACCTCGAGTACAAGCTGGAGGTCTGGGACTCCCCCAACTCGGCCGGCGTCATCATCGACGCGGTGCGCGCCGCCAAGATCGCGATGGACCGCGGCATCGGCGGCCCCATCCTGTCGGCTTCCTCCTACTTCATGAAGTCCCCGCCGGAGCAGTACTCCGACGACGACGCCCGCGAGGCCGTCGAGAAGTTCATCCGCGGCGAGGTCGAGCGCTGACGCCGGTCGCACCCGCCGCCGTCAGGCGTCAGGTGGTACGGCCGGGGCGCGCGGCGGGCGGCAGGCCGGCCGGGTCGCCCGCGGGCCACGCCGACGGATCGGGGCCGAGTGCGGTGAGGAGGGGAACCTGCTCACCGCACCACGGCGAGATCGCGAGCAGCCCGCTCGTCACGTCGTCGGCGAACTCCTTCCACGGCATCCACCGCGCGTCGCCCACCTCGTCGGGGTTGGGCCGCGGGTCGCCGGCGACCACGGCACGGTAGACCGGGCACATCTCGTGCTCCACCGTGCCGTCCGGCATCACCGCGCGGTACGCGAAGCCCGGCAGGATCAGCTCTATGTGACCGGCGGTCAGGCCGAGCTCGTAGGAAAGCCTGCGGGCCACCGCGTCGGCCGGCGCCTCCCCCGGCAGCGGGTGCCCGCACACGCTGTTGGTCCACACCCCCGGCCAGGTCGCCTTGTGCGAGGCACGGCGGCTGAGCAGCACCCGTCCCTCGTCGTCGAACACGTAGCACGAGAACGCCAGGTGCAGCGGCGTGTCGGTGCCGTGCACGACTGCCTTCGGCGCGGTGCCGACGGCCTCACCGGCGGCGTTGAGGAGCACGACATGTTCGTCAAGGGTCACGTGTCCGAGATTACGTGGCGGTGCCCGGTCGCCGTCACGAAGCCGCGGCCCGGCGCGTCGTAGCACCTTCCCTCTGGGAGAGGCAAAGCTCACCCCCGGTGGGTCAGCCCTCATCCCCCCTGGCCGACGGCGCGCAAAGAGGCTTATAACCCACTCTTGGTGCCATATCGGGGATGTTCCCGATGTGACGCCCACCACCCGGCCAGTAGGCTGACGCGCGTGTCTTTCGTCTCCGACCTGAGGGTCGTCCTCCGAGGCCGGGACTTCAAGCGGCTCTTCGCCACCCGTCTGGTGTCCCAGTTCTCCGACGGCGTCTTCCAGTTCGCGGTGGCCGGGTACGCGTTCTTCACTCCCGAGAAGCAGACGAGCGCCACCGAGGCCGCGATCGCGTTCGCGGTGCTGCTGCTGCCGTACTCCGTCCTCGGGCCGTTCGCGGGGGTCCTCATCGACCGCTGGTCGCGGCGGCAGATCCTCGTCGTCGCGCCGATCGTGCGCGGCGGCCTCCTGCTGCTCGCGGCGCTGATGGTCGCGCTGAACGCCCCGGACCTCTACTTCTACGGCACCGCCCTGCTCGTGCTCGGCGTCAACCGCTTCTTCCTGAGCGCGCTCAGCGCGGGGCTGCCCCACGTGGTCCAGGGCGAGCGCCTGCTGCTCGCCGCCAACGCGGTGACCCCCACCTCGGGCACCGTCGCCACGTTCATCGGCGCCGGCGCCGGGTTCCTGCTGCGCATGCTGTTCGGGCCCTCCCACGGCGGGACGGCGCTGATCCTCGTGGTATCCGGCGTGATGTTCGGGCTGTCCGCGCTGGTCGCCGCCACCATGGCGCGCCCCCTGCTGGGCCCGGCGTACGACGAGAGCCTCCCCCAGGCGCGCGAGGCGGTGCGCAACGTGGTCACCGGCCTCGTGGACGGCGTGCGGCACGTGCTGCACCGCCGCTCTCCCGCGGCGGCGCTCGGCGGCATGGCCGCGCACCGCTTCATGTACGGCCTGTTCGTCGTGACGACCGTCATGCTCTACCGCTACTACTTCACGCACGACGCCGAGGCGGGGCTCAGCGAGGTCACCGGCGTGCTCGCGACCTCCGGGGCCGGATTCCTCGTCGCCGCGCTCATCACCCCGTGGGCCACCGAGCGGTTCCGTCCCGAGGGGTGGATCCCCATCATGCTGGCCACCGGGGGCGTACTCGAACTGGCGCTGTGCCTGTCGTTCCACCAGGCGGGGTTCCTCGCGGCGGGCTTCGTGCTCGGCGTCACCGGGCAGAGCGTGAAGATCTGCGCCGACACGATCGTGCAGCGCGACGTCGGAGAGGTCTACCTCGGGCGGATCTTCTCGGTCTACGACATGCTCTTCAACGGCATGCTGGTGCTCGCCGCGGCGGTGGCCGCGTTCCTGCTCCCGGCCAACGGCAGGTCCTCCCTCGTGCTGACCATCGCCGGGGTCGGGTACATCGCCGCCGCGGGCCTGTTCCGGCTGGCCGTGGGCGGGGACGGCTCCCGGCGCCGGGCACCCGAGCAGTTGCCCCAGCAGTAGGGGGCTAGGCGGGCAGGGCCTCCGCGGCCGCGGTCATCGCGCGGGTGACGGCCGCGAGGTCGCCGGGCGTGACGCCGT
Organism: Sphaerisporangium sp. B11E5; assembly: GCF_039871875.1. Lineage (NCBI taxonomy): Bacteria > Bacillati > Actinomycetota > Actinomycetes > Streptosporangiales > Streptosporangiaceae > Sphaerisporangium > Sphaerisporangium sp. B11E5. The sequence goes on from NZ_JBDPMD010000022.1 coordinate 45,646, forward strand.
AGGGCGGCATCGTGTAGATCAGCCGCCCGAACGGCCGCAGCCACACCCCGTGGGCCATCACGATCTCCTGCACCTTCGGCACGTCCACCGGCGCGGTGGCCTCGATCACCCCGATGGCGCCGAGCACCCGCACGTCCGCCACGCCGGGGGCCCTCGCCGCACCGGCGAGCCCGGCGGCGAGGTCGTCCTCGATCCGCCGTACCTCCTGCCGCCACGGCCGCTCGGCCAGCAGGTCGAGCGACGCGCCCGCCACCGCCGCGGCCAGAGGGTTGCCCATGTACGTCGGCCCGTGCATGAGCACGCCGACCCGCTCGGCCACCGCCTCGGTGCACAGGGTGGCCGCCATGGTGAGGTACCCGCCGGTCAGGGCCTTGCCGACGCACATGATGTCCGGCCGCACCCCCGCGTGGTCGCAGCCGAACATCTCGCCGGTGCGGCCGAAGCCGGTGGCGATCTCGTCCGCGATGAGCAGCAGGCCGTGCTCGTCGGCCAGCTCGCGCAGCCGGCGCAGGTAGGCGGGGTGGGAGAACCGCATGCCGCCCGCGCCCTGCACCACGGGCTCCACGATGATCGCCGCCAGCTCGGCGGCGTGCCGCGCCACCAGCTCCTCCAGGTGGGCGAGGTAGCCGGGGTCGGGCGGGGACGGCTCGCGCTCCCCGTCCGGCCCGAGGTGCCGCCCGTGGTCGCCGGGGGGCGCGTCGGCGAAGACGTGCCGCGGCAGCAGGTCCGTGAACAGGTGGTGCATGCCGTTCACCGGGTCGCAGACCGCCATGACGCCGAACGTGTCGCCGTGGTAGCCGTTCCTGACGGTGAGCAGGCGCCCGCGGCCGGTCGCCTGCACGGCCATCTTGATCGCCACCTCGACGGCCACCGAGCCCGAGTCGGCCAGGAAGACCTTCGGCAGGCCGGTCAGCCCGGCGAGGCGCACCGCCAGCCGCACCGCGGGCTCGTGGGTGAGGCCGCCGAACATCACGTGGGACATCACGTCGAGCTGCGCGTGGGCGGCGGCGTTGAGCCGCGGGTGGTTGTGGCCGTGGATGGCCGCCCACCACGACGACATGCCGTCGATCAGCTCCCGGCCGTCCGCCAGGGTCAGCCGCACGCCGTCCGCCCCCGCCACGGGGTACGCGGGCGCCGGCGCGGCGGCCGAGGCGTACGGGTGCCACAGATGCGCGCGATCGAGATCACGCAGCGTATCGGCGTTCACCCGGCCACCCTAGCGTGGCACCCCTCCCGGGAGGGCGTGACCGGACTCAGGCGCCCTCGACGCCCCGCTCGCGCGCCCACTGGAGCAGCGCCTCGGTGGCGGCCTCCTTGCCGACCACGCCTTTGTCCAGGCGCATCTCGAGCAGGAACTTGTACGCCTCGCCGACGATCGGGCCGGGCCGCACGCCGAGGACCCGCTGGATCTCGTTGCCGTCGAGCTCCGGGCGGATCTTGGCGAGCTCCTCCTCCTCGGCGAGCCGGGAGATGCGCCGCTCCAGCTCGTCGTAGGTGCGCGACAACGCCTGTGCCTTGCGCCGGTTGCGGGTCGTGCAGTCGGCCCTGGTCAGCTTGTGCAGCCGCTCCAGCAGGTGGCCGCCGTCGCGGACGTACCGGCGTACCGCCGAGTCGGTCCACTCGCCGGTGCCGTACCCGTGGAAACGCAGGTGCAGCTCGACCAGCCGCGCGACGTCGGCCACGACGTCCTTGGGGAAACGCAGCTCCTGCAGGCGCTTCTTGGTCATCTGGGCCCCCACCACCTCGTGGTGGTGGAACGAGACCCGGCCGCCCTCCTCGTACCTGCGGGTCTTGGGCTTGCCGATGTCGTGCAGCAGCGCCGCCCAGCGCAGCACCCGGTCGGGCCCGGCCTGCTCCAGGGCGATGGCCTGCTCCAGCACGATCAGGGTGTGCTCGTAGACGTCCTTGTGGCGGTGGTGCTCGTCGATCTCGAGGCGGAGCTTCGGCAGCTCAGGCAGGACGTGCGCCGCGAGGCCGGTGTCCACGAGCAGGCCGAGGCCCTCGCGCGGATGCGCCCCGCCGATCAGCTTGTCCAGCTCGTCGCGGATGCGCTCGGCCGAGACGATCTCGATGCGGTCCGCCATGCCGGTCATCGCGGCCACCACGGCGGGGTCGACGGTGAAGCCGAGCTGGGCGGCGAACCGCGCCGCCCGGAGCATGCGCAGGGGATCGTCGTCGAAGGACCGCTCGGCCGGGCCGGGGGTGCGCAGCACCTTGGCCGACAGATCGCTCAGCCCGCCGTAGGGGTCGACGAACTCGTGGCCGGGCAGGCGGACCGCCATGGCGTTGACCGCGAAGTCGCGCCGCTCCAGGTCCGCCTCCAGCGTCCGGCCGTAGACCACGCCGGGCTTGCGGGACTTGGGGTCGTACGACTCGCTGCGGTAGGTGGTGATCTCCAGGACCCAGTTGCCCTTGCGGACGCCCACCGTGCCGAAATCGATGCCGATGGTCCAGATCGAGTCGGCCCAGTCCTTGACGATCTCCAGCACCCGCTCGGGGTGCGCGTCGGTGGTCAGGTCGAGATCGTTGCCGATCCGGCCGAGGAAGACGTCACGGACCGACCCGCCGACCAGGGCGAGCTGATGGCCGTGCACGGCGAACCGCTCGCCGAGCTCGTTGGCGACCGGTGCGATCCTCCGGAATAGGTCGATCACTGCCTTCTGCTGACTAACGCTCAGATTTGACACGGACAAGCTGGGTAGGTCCTTCGATTGCGGTTGCGATCCTCCGCACCGGCCTTGATACGTCCCACCACGGGACGTACCCCGGGCGGCCACCGGGTCACGGCTGCGGATCCGTCGGGGGCACCCGCTGAGGACAGGAGCACAATCGATGAAAGACGCCCTCGCGATCCACCGTTGGCTCCTGTCCCACCAGATCCATCACGAAATCGTAAGGCTTCCCCGGGCGTTAACGTGTGTCGACGACCTGCCCGGCATTCTGGACGTCGAACCCACTTCCTGTGTGAAGGTCACGGTCTTCGAGGTCACCACCCGTGATTCACGCGGCCCGGTCGCCGTCGTGACCACCGTCGCCGCGCCGCCGCGACCGGGAGCCGTGGGAGCGCTGCTCGCCGCGCGCCGGGTGCGTCCCGCGCCCGCTTTCATGGTGAACGCCGCCACCGACTACGCCGCCACATCGGTGTCACCTCTGCTGCTCCCGCCCGACCTCCGCGTGCTCGTGGACGACCGCCTCGCCGACGTCCGCGAGCCCGACGACCCCATGTACTCGCCGACCGGCGAACGCCGCACCGCGCTGCGCCTGCGGGCCGTCGACCTGGTCACCCTCCTGCCCGGCAAGTACGTGGACCTCCAGGCGCCCCGGCACCGCACGGTGCGGCTGCCCGGCTCCAAGGAGGTGCGGCCCGTCGTGAGCCCGCCTCGCTGCGGGTCGCCGCCCGCCCGGCTTTAGGCCATACCATTCTGGGCGTGCGCCGAACTCCAGCCCTGGCCGGCACGTGACCCGCGGAGCCGCCCTCATCTCCCTGCTGACCGCCGCGTTCCTGTTCGCCCCGGCGGCGGCCGCCGCCGGGCTACCGGCGGCCGCGGGCGCGCGGGAGGCGGCAGGCGCGGCGGCGGCCCGCCAGGACACCCTGGTCGCGGTGGAGAACATCACCCCTGAGGCCCCGAGCGAGCCGAACACCCCCATCACCATCAGCGGCAAGGTCACCAACACCGGCGCCACCCCCCTGCAGTGGCTGCAGGTCCGCCTGCGGTTCTCCCGCCAGCCGTTCGCCGGCCGCGAGCAGATGCAGACCTTCGCCGCCGGGGGGCAGATCCTCGACACCAGCAGGCGCGCCGTGCCGGTGGCCCAGCTCCCCGCGTCCGCCTCCGTGCCCTGGGAGTTCACCTTCACGCCCGCCGAGATCGGCATGTACCGCTTCGGCGTCTACCCGGCGACCGTCGAGATCGTCGACTCGGCCCAGCGCCAGCTCGCCGCGCAGCGCACTTTCCTCGTGTACGCCCCCGAGGGCCAGGTGCCGCCCCGCACGAAGATCGCCTGGGCGCTCCCCGTCGTCGACCAGCCCCACCGCGCCGACGACGACCTGTTCGTGGACGAGGAACTGCGGCGCACCCTGGCCGACGAGGGGCGGCTCGGCCGCGTCCTGAAGATCGCCGAGACCCCGGCCAAGGGCGTGAGCTGGTTCGTGGACCCGGGTCTGCTCGACGACGCCCAGATCATGGCGCGGGGCTACACCCTCGGCGGCGGCGAGGACGGCAAGGAGCGGACCACCAAACCGGGTGACCAGGCCGTCGCCGGGTGGCTCGGCAGGCTCCGGGCCGCGCTGGCTGAGGCGTCCGTCACCGCCACGCCCTACGCCGACCCCGACGTCGCCGCCCTGGTGCACACCGGCATGGACACCGCCACCGGGGCCGCGCTCTCCAAGGGGGCCGCCACCGCCACCCAGATTCTCGGCAAGGACGTCACCACGAGCGTCAACTGGCCGGTCGGCGGCGTGCTCGACTACGACGCCCTGGACGCCCTGGCCGTGGGCGACGTGCGCACCGTGCTGCTCGGCGCCGCCGCGCTGCCGCCGTCCGCGCCCCCCCTCTACACGCCGGACGCCGCCGCCTCGCTCGAGACCGTGGCGCGCAAGGTCCGCGTGCTGCTCGCCGACCCGGTGCTGAGCGATCTGGTCACCCCGGCCGAGGGCGCCGGCGTCCTCGCCAAGCAGCGGTTCCTCGCCGAGACCGCCATGATCAGCGCCGAGCCCGCGCCGCGGGCCCGCTCGGTGGTGGTCGCGCCGCCGCGGCGCTGGAGCCCCGACCCCGAGTTCGTCACCGGGCTGCTGCGCACGGCGGCCTCCGTGCCGTGGCTCAAGCCGGTGCCGCTGACCTCGATCAAGCCGTCCGGCCCGGCCGTGCCCCGCGCCGACCTCACCTACACCGACAAGGACCGGGCCGCCGAGCTCGCCAGGTCGTACATGGCGGGCGTCGAGAAGCTCAGCGACCGCGCGGCCCTCACCGCGACGGTCACGGGGGACCAGCGGCGGCCGTTCGACACCGCCCTGCTGCGCCTCACCTCCTCGGCGTGGCGCGGCCGCACCGGCAGCGCGGTGCCGTACGTCGAGCAGGTCGACCGGGCCATCGCCCGGCGCACCGACGCCATCTCGGTCACCACGGGCGAGCAGCGCACCCTGGCCGGCAAGAACGGCATCGTGCCGATCACCATACGCAACGACCTGCGTGACCAGGAGGCCACCGTCGGGGTGAAGATCACCTCACGGGACCGCAGACTGCTCACCATCGGCGCGTACGAGTCCCCGGTGACCATCGGCCCCGGGGGCACCCGGCAGCTCGACATCCCCATGGTGGCCAACGGCGGTGGCCAGATCGTCGTCAAGGTGCAGCTCACCACCGCCGACGGCACACCGTACGACGAGCCGGTGGAGCTGACCGTGACCACCACGGGCTACGGCGCCATCGCCCTGGTCATCGTGGGCGGCGGCCTCGCCGTGCTGCTCGCCGCGGTCGCGCTGCGCGTGCTGCGCCGCCGGTCGCGCCGCGTCGGCGGAGGCCGCCGCACGCCCCGGACGGCGCCACCCGCGGTGGCCGCACAGAGAGAGGGACAGTCATGAGCCGGGTGCTGCGCGCCAGCGCGATCATGGCCGCGGGCACCATGGTCTCCCGCCTGACCGGTTTCGCCCGCACGGCTGTGCTGGCGTCCGCGATCGGCGTGGCGGCGCTCGGCGACGCCTACAACGTCGCGTACACGATCCCGTTCATCCTGTTCGACCTCCTGATCGGAGGCGTGCTGAGCAGCGTGATCGTGCCCATGATCGTCAAGGCGCAGAAGCACGACCCGGACGGCGGGCGCGCTTACGAACAGCGCCTGATGACCGTGGCCACGCTGGTGCTCGTCGCCATCGCGGTCGCCGGCGTGCTGTGCGCCCCGCTGCTGGTGTCGCTGCTCACCACCGACCTGCCGCCGCGGGGCTACGACGCCGCGGTCACGCTGGCCCGCTACATCCTTCCCCAGATCGCGTTCTTCGGGGTCGGCGCCATCGCCGGGGCCATCCTCAACACCCGCGACCGGTTCGCCGCCCCCATGTGGGCGCCGGTGCTGAACAACGTCGTGGTCATCGGGGTCGCGCTGCTGTACCTCGTGGCCAGCGGCGCGGGCGGCAACGTCGACGCCGTGACGCCAGGCGACCTGGCGCTGCTCGGCCTCGGCACCACGGCCGGCATCGTCGTGCAGTCCATCGTGCTGGTCATCGCGGTGCACCGGGCGGGTTTCCGCTTCGTGCCGCGCCTCGACCTGCGCAACGCCAGGCTCGGCGAGATGGGCAGGGCCGGGGTGTGGACCCTCGCGTTCGTGGTGATCAACCAGATCAGCTTCATCATCATCACCAACCTCGCCACCGGCGCCACGGGCAAGGCGGCCGACGAGGGCGCCGGGCAGGTCGCGGGCATCGCCTCCTACAGCTACGCGTTCCAGTTGTTCCAGCTCCCGTACGGCATCATCGCCGTCTCGGTGATCACCGCGATGTTGCCGCGCATGAGCCGCCACGTGCACGACGGGCGGCCCGAGGCCGTCGCCGAGGAGTTCGCCTCCGGCGTGCGGCTGGTCTCGTCGGTGATCGTGCCGGCCGGCCTGCTGCTCATGGTGCTCGGGCCCGCCGTCACCGTGCTGATCTTCGGGCACGGCAGCACCTCGGTGGCGCAGGCGGTGGACATCGGCAACGTGCTCCAGGTGTTCGGGCTGGCGCTGGTGCCGTTCTCCGTCTACCAGTTGCTGCTGCGCGTCTTCTACGCCTTCGGCGACACCCGCACCCCCACGCTGATCGCGCTGGGCAACCTCGTGATCAGCGCCACGGTGAGCTTCGTCCTCTACCTCACGCTGCCGCCCGATCTCATCGTCATGGGGCTGGCGCTGGCGTTCACCGCCGCCTACACCTGCGGCGGCGTGGTCGCCTGGATCCTGGCGGCGCGCAAGGTCGGCGGCGGGCTCGGCGGCCGGGCCGTCGGCGCGGCGCTCGCCCGCATGTACGTCGCGGCGGTCCCCGCGGCCGCCGTCGCGCTGATCGCCTTGTGGGGGACCACCGAACTGGCGGGCGTCACCCCCCTGAGCTCTGCCATCATGCTTGTGGCCGGCGGCGCCGCCGGCGGCCTGCTGTACTTGCTCATCTCACACCGCATGAGAATCGCGGAAATCAGTTCGATCATTGGACTTGTGGCCGGGCGGGTAGGCCGCTAGTCATAAGTAACCCGGAAGTCCGCTTCGCCGCGTTCAAAGGACAACACGGACCGGAGCCACCGCGGACTACGATGGTGCCCGGTGCACGGAGACGACCGGGAGCCACCGGCCGACTAAGATCAGGAGGGGCGTGGGGGTATTCACCCGGACATCGCCCGCGACCAGGGAGAGGACCACCTCATGAGCGCCCCGGCCGTGGAGCCCGGCGGCCGCCTGGCCGACCGGTTCCGCCTGGAGGACCGCGTCAGAGAGTCGGCTGGCGCCACGCTGTGGAAGGCCATCGACGAGGTCCTTGCCCGGCCTGTCTCCGTCTTGACGTTGTCGCAGGAGTTCCCGCGCGTCGCCGAGGTCGTGACCGCCGCCCGCGGCGCGAGCCGGCTCAACGACCCCCGCCTCACCCAGGTCTTCGACGCCGCCGAGGAAGGCGGGCAGGCGTACGTCGTCAGCGAGTGGGTGACCGGCGAGACCCTGACCGACCTCGTCTCCTCCGGCCCGATGGCCCCCGAGCGGGCCGCGGCCCTGGTGGCCGAGGCCGCCGAGGCGGTGGCGCACGCCCACGAGTCCGGCCTGCCCCACCTGTGCCTGACGCCGGACCGCCTGATCTGGACCGCCGGCGGCACCGTCAAGCTGCTCGGCCTGGCCGTGGACGCCACGCTGCGCGACGTCGAGAGCGACGATCCCGCGCGCGAGGACGCCGAGGGCCTCGGGCGGCTGCTGTACACCGCGCTGACCGGCCACTGGCCGGGTGAGGGCGACACCGGCCTGCCGCCCGCGCCCCTGGACGACGGCAAGGTCTGCACCCCGCGCCAGGTGCGCGCCGGGGTCCCCGGGTTCCTGGACGCCATCACCTGCCGCGCGCTGCTGCAGGAGCCCCGCCGCGGGCTGCCGCCGCTCGCCACCCCGGCCGCCGTGGCGGAAGCCCTGGCCGAGGTGCCGCGCCCGGCGCCGGTGCCCGTGTCGGTGTCGGCCATGCCGCCGGCGCTGAGCCTGCGCTCCGAGGCTCCCGACGACCTCGACGACCGCCGCCCCCCACGGCCCCAGGCCCCGCCCCGTCCCTCCGAACACGGTGGTCACGGGCCGCACGGCGGGCACGGCGGGCATGCCGGGCACGCCCGGCGGCAGTCCTCGGGCGGGCCGCTCGGCCGCGCCGTGGTGGCGGTGGTCGTCCTGCTGCTCATCGCGGCGGTCGGCCTCGGCGCCTGGACACTCGGCCGCAACCTCGGCAAGCGCACACCGCCCCCGGCCGCGTCCGCCACGCCGTCCTCCGAGTCCTCCCCCAAGATCGTCACAGTGAAGCCGGCCAGTGCCACCGGCTTCGACCCCCTCGGCGACGACCGTTCCGAACACCCAGAGATCGCCCGCCTCGCCATCGACGGCAAGGCGTCCACCGAGTGGCACACCACCACCTACCAGAGCGCCGAGCTCGGCAGGCTGAAGGAAGGCGTCGGCCTGCTGCTGGACATGGGCAAGGAGGTCAACGTCGCCGACGTGGTCGTCTCGCTCGGCGACGCGCCCGGGGCCACGATCGAGATGCGGGTCGGCGACGCCGCCGACCTCGGCGCGCTGCGGCGGGCCGCCAAGCAGGACAACGTGTCGGGCACGGTGACCCTCACACCGGAGAAACCCGTCAGCGGCCAGTACGTTTTGATCTGGTTTACGCGCCTTCCAGCCTTTGAGGGGAAGTTTCGTGGCACCATCTATGACGTAATCGTGCACTCTCCCGGATCGGCATAACAGGAACACACGTTGTGAACCCTCCTCCCGATAGTCCACCGGCGGTCGAGCACGCCGCACGGTCGGCGTTGAGCGACGCCGACCTGCTGACGAGCCATATCGACGGCGATCCCCACGCGTTCAGCGAGATCGTCCGCCGCCACCGTGACCGCATGTGGGCGGTCGCCCTGCGCACGCTCGGTGATCCCGACGAGGCCGCCGACGCCGTGCAGGACGCCTTCGTCTCCGCTTATCGCAAGGCGGAGAGCTTCCGGGGCGACGCGGCGGTCACCACCTGGCTGCACCGCATCGTGGTGAACGCCTGCCTGGATCGCATGCGGCGCAAATCCATCCGTCCCGTGGCCGACGACGAGCTCGTCGAGGCCGCCGAGCGGGACACCCCCATCCCCGACCAGACCGGGGACCGGGACGTCTCCATGGAGGTCTCTGCCGCGCTCAAGCTGCTGCCCGCCGACCAGCGGGCCGCGCTGGTGCTGGTCGACATGATGGGCTACTCGGTCGAGGACGCCGCGCAGGTGCTCGGCGTGCCCGCGGGCACCGTCAAGAGCCGGTGCGCACGGGGCCGCGCGAAACTCGCCCCGATTCTTTCGCATCTGCGGAACCGTTCCGACCTGAGTCGCGTCTCATCCCCCGAAGGGAGCAGAACTTCGTGACGGGTGATACGCACTACGACTTCGAGGTCCTCGCCGAACTGGCCGAGGGTCTCCTCGACGTCACCACGGCGGCGCGGGTCCGCGAGCATCTCGCGGTCTGCGACTCCTGTGGGGAAAGCCTCGCCGAGCTGGCGGCGGTCCGTGAGGTTCTCGCGGCCGTGCCGGTTCCCGCGATGCCGATGGGCGTCGCGCTGCGCATCGACAAGGCCCTCGCCGCCGAGGCCGAGTCAAGGACGGCGGGAGGCGGGCTGCGTCTCGACGAGGCGCCCGACTGGGACCGCATCATGAGCGACTCCCCCTGGGAGACGGCCCCCGCGCCTGAGCCGGCGCTCACGCCGGCCCGGCCCCTGCGGCCGGTTCCGCAGGCACGCCCGGTGCCCGTGACCGCCACCGTGGCCACGGCCCCGGCGGTGCCCACGCAGGCGGGTCCCCCGGCCGGCGAGACGCCGTTCGGCGTGGTGGCGGACGACGGCTCGATCGTCCCGGCCCGGCGCCGGGCCGGGAAGTCCTCCCGGCGGCGGTCCTGGCTGATGCCGGTGGCGGCGAGCGTCGCCGCGGCCGCGGTCATCGGATCGGTCGGCGTGGCCAGCATGCTGTCCGCGTCCGGCGGGCAGCCCTCCAGGCCGGCCGTCGCGCTTCCGGTCCCGGCCGAGTCCGCGCCGCAGTCGAATCCGCAGAACGTCGTCCCCGGCAAGGGCGCCTCGAACGGGGACGGCAACAGCCCGACCCGCAACTACGCCATCGGCCAGAGCGACTTCAACTACTCCGACGCCGTGCTCGACGGCCCGCTGGCGACGTACGTCGGCGCCACCGGCCCCGGCTCCGGCGGCGCCACGTCGGTGGACCCCGGAGTGGAGAACTGCGTGTCGCAGATCGCCGCGCGGGTGGGCCGCAAGCTCGGCACCGGCAAGGCGCCGACCCCGATCGGCGTGGACCAGGGGCTCTACCAGGGCAACGAGGCCACGGTGATGGCCTTCTGGAAGGACCGCCTGCGCAACGCCGTCTGGGTGTACGTCGTCGACGGCAACTGCGCGAGCCTGCGCAAGCCCGCGGTGGGCCGCTGGCAGTAGCCTTCCCGCGTCAAACCGTCCGAGGCCCTGGTGATCCGCTCACCGGGGCCTCGCCGTGTACCCGGGGCGGGTCGTGGCCCCGGCGGGAATCCCGGACGCCTAGGATCTGTTGACGCCACTGGCACCCCATGAATCGGAGTCGAGGCGGGCGCCGGCGACCCGGAGGGGGCCGGGCGGGCGACAGCCACGGCAGGAAGGCGAGAGCGTGAGCGACGTCCGTAATGTGATCATCATCGGGTCGGGACCCGCGGGGTACACGGCCGCGGTGTACGCGGCACGCGCCGATCTCAACCCGCTCGTGTTCGAAGGCTCCGTCACCGCAGGCGGAGCTTTGATGAACACCACCGACGTGGAGAACTATCCCGGCTTCCCCGACGGCATCCTCGGCCCCGAGCTGATGGACAACTTCCGCAAGCAGGCGGAGCGCTTCGGCGCCGAGCTCGTCGCCGACGACGTCGTCGAGGTCGATCTGCTGCAGGACCCCAAGGTCGTCAAGACCGTGACGGAGACCTACCTGGCCCGCACGGTGATCGTGGCGACCGGCTCGGGGTACCGTGAGCTCGGCCTGCCGGGCGAGAAGCGGCTGTCGGGGCGCGGCGTGTCGTGGTGTGCCACCTGTGACGGCTTCTTCTTCCGCGACCAGGACATCGCGGTCGTGGGCGGCGGCGACACCGCCATGGAGGAGGCCACTTTCCTCTGCCGGTTCGCCCGCACGGTCACCGTGGTCCACCGGCGGGGGGAGCTGCGGGCCAGCAAGATCATGCAGGACCGGGCGTTCGCCAACGAGAAGATCCGCTTCGTCTGGGACTCCGTCGTCTCGGACATCCACGGTGACACCCGGGTCAGCGGGCTGACGCTGCGCAACCTGAAGACCGGCGAGGAGTCCGAGCTGCCGGTGACCGGGTTGTTCGTCGCCATCGGCCACGACCCGCGCAGCGAGCTGTTCAAGGGCCAGCTCGAGCTCGACGACGAGGGCTACGTCAAGGTCGACGCGCCGACCACGCGCACCAACATCGACGGAGTCTTCGCCTGCGGTGACGTCGTCGACCACATCTACCGCCAGGCGATCACCGCAGCGGGCACCGGGTGTTCCGCGTCGCTGGACGCGGAGCGCTGGCTCGCGGACCACACCAGTTGACAAGGGGAAAATCGTGAGCGAGATCAAGGCCGTGACCGACGCGACATTCGACGCGGAGGTCCTCAAGAGCGACAAGCCGGTTCTGGTGGACTTCTGGGCCGAATGGTGTGGTCCCTGCCGTCAGGTCGCCCCCGTGCTGGCGGAGATCGCCAAGGAGCAGGGGGACAAGCTGACCATCGTGAAGATCAACGTGGACGAGAATCCTCGCGTTCCGCGCGATTACGGTGTACTCCAGATTCCCACCCTGAACGTCTACAAGGGTGGAGAGGTCGTGAAGCAGATCATCGGCGCCAAGCCGAAGGCCATGCTGCTCCGCGAGCTCGAAGGCGTCATCTAGACGCCCCTGCGGCCGGGGTCCTCCACGACCACGCGGGCCGTACTTCCGCCCTCCCGGCGGCACCCACCCAGCGGAGCCCCCCGCGCCACCGGCGCGAGGGGCTCTGTGCGGTTTCCGAGCTCCGTGACCGGTGGTGCCCATGTGCCTGGAGGGGCTCGCGCGGCCCTGAGCGCCTCTCAGACGGGGCGGAGGGCCCGTTCTGGGGACATGGAGCCGAGGAGCCGTTCCAGGGCCACCTCGACGTCCTCACGCCACGAGGCGGCGGTCTTCAACTCCAGCCGCAGCCGCGGGAAGCGCAGATGCGGACGTACCGTCTTGAACCCCACGGCGAGCAGGTACTCGGCGGGGAGCATGCACCCCGGCTGCTCCCACTTCAGGTCGCCGAAGGCCTCGATGGCCCGCACCCCGCGCCGGGTCAGGTCCTTGGCCACGCCCTGCACGAGGATGCGGCCGAGCCCGCCGCCGGAGAACTCCGGGATGATGTGCGCGGTCATGAGCAGCACGGCGTCCGCGCTGACCGGCGAGGTGGGGAAGGCGACCGAGCGGGGGACGTACAGCGGCGGCGCGTACAGCACGAAACCGGCCGGCACGCCGTCGACGTAGCAGATCTTGCCGCAACTTCCCCATTCGAGCAGGGTGGCGGAGATCCACGCCTCCTTCTCCAGCGCCGGATCGCCCGCCTTCTGTGCGCGCTCCCCGCTGACCGGGTCGAGCTCCCAGAAGACACACCGGCGGCAGCGGCGTGGCAGATCGTCAAGGTTGTCCAACGTGACATTCACCAGCCGGCGCGACACCCCGGGCCCCCTATCCTTGCGAGGCGGACGCGAGTTCACGGCAGAAAAGCGCACGAACTACGGCGTCTCCAAAGTGGCATGGTAGCCGAGGGACACCCCGTTGCCGCGCTCCCCACGAGGGACATGCGCACTCTCCGGATCCCCTGAACTCGTGGCCAGGCCCCGTTTCCGCGGCGCTTCGCCCCTTTCATGGTGAGAATTACCAAATGGGGTAGTGGCTACTGCCGTACTCTGTTGTCTCGCAACGTCAAATCGGCATCACTGATCGCATCGCCAGGAGGTGGACCGTGACGCAAGAGCCGGATCACGGTCGGAGGACCGCGGCCCAAGGGTCGCGCATCGACGCCTACATCGACCGGTACGCCGCACGTGCCGCCGGGATGGTCGCCTCCGAGATCCGAGCTCTCTTCGCCGTCGCGTCCCGCCCCGAGGTGGTCTCGCTGGCCGGCGGCATGCCGTACGTCACCGCCCTCCCCCTGGACACCGTCGGCGAGCTGGTCGCCGACCTCGTGGCCCGGCGCGGCACCGTCGCGCTGCAGTACGGCTCCGGCCAGGGCGACCCCCACCTGCGCGAGCAGATCTGCGAGGTCATGCGCCTCGAGGGCATCGACGCCGGCCCCGACGACGTCGTGGTCACCGTGGGGTCGCAGCAGGCACTGGACCTCATCACCCGCATCTTCATCGACCCCGGGGACGTCGTCCTCGCCGAGGGCCCCTCGTACGTCGGAGCGCTCGGCACGTTCGCCGCCTACCAGGCGTCGGTGGTACACGTCGCGATGGACGACCAGGGGCTGATCCCCGAGTCGCTCACCGAGACCCTCCAGTCGCTCACCGCCGCCGGCCGCCGCGTCAAGTTCCTCTACACCGTGCCGACCTTCCAGAACCCGGCCGGCGTCACCCTCACCCAGGAGCGCCGCCGCCGGGTGCTGGAGATCTGCCGCCGCGCGGGCGTGCTCGTCGTGGAGGACAACCCCTACGGCCTGCTCGGCTTCGACGCCGAGCCCATGCGCGCCTTGCGGGCCGACGACCCCGACGGCGTCGTGTACCTCGGGTCGTTCTCCAAGACCCTCGCCCCCGGCTTCCGGGTGGGCTGGGCGCTCGCGCCGCACCCGATCAAGGACAAGCTCGTGCTGGCCATGGAGTCCGCCGTGTTGTCCCACTCCAGCTTCTCCCAGCTCGCGGTGGGGCGGTACCTGGAGACGCAGCCGTGGCGCGAGCAGATCAAGACGTTCCGCGAGCTGTACCGCGAACGGCGCGACGCCCTGCTCGGCGCGCTGACCGCCCTCATGCCGCCCGGGTGTCACTGGACCCGCCCCGCCGGGGGGTTCTTCGTGTGGATGACGCTGCCCGAGGGGCTGGACTCCAAGGCGATCCTGCCCCGCGCGGTGGCCGAGCGGGTCGCGTTCGTGCCCGGCACCGGGTTCTACGCCGACGACTCCGGGGCCGCCGCCATGCGGCTGTCCTACTGCTACCCCGAGCCGGACCGCATCCGCGAGGGTGTCCGGCGGCTCGCCGGGGTGATCCAGCAGGAGCTCGTGCTGCGCGACACGTTCGGCACCGGGTCGATGCGTCCCCACCCGGGCGTCGACACACCCGGTCCGGATCTAGCCTGAAGATGTAATACGCTGCGGAGGCTCTGGCGGCCCGCCGCCGCGGGCCGCCACGGGCGGGTCCGACGACGCCAGAAAGGTCCTCCATGATCGAACTCGGCCACGTACTGGTGCTGGCGGGCGGCTTGTCCTACGAGCGCGAGGTGTCCCTGCGCTCCGGCCGCCGGGTGTGCGAGGTGCTCAAGGCCGACGGGATCGACGTGGAGACGCGCGACACCGACGCCGCGCTGATGCCCGCGGTGCTCGCCGACCCGCCGGACGTCGTGTTCGTCACCCTGCACGGCGGCAGCGGCGAGGACGGCGCCATCCGCTCGGTACTCGAACTGCTCCAGGTGCCCTACGTCGGCGCGGCGCCGGACGCGTGCCGCGTCGCGTACGACAAGCCGACCGCCAAGACCGTCGTGCGCTCCGTCGGGGTCCGCACGCCGGAAGCCGTCGTGCTGCCCAAGGAGACCTTCCACGACCTCGGCGCCACCGCGGTGCTCGGGCGCATCGTGGAGCGGCTCGGGCTGCCGCTGTTCGTCAAGCCGTCCCGCGGCGGGTCCGCCCTCGGCGGCTCCATCGTCCGCAAGGCCGAGGAACTGCCCGCCGCCATGGTCGGGTGCTTCGCCTACGGCGACACCGCGCTGATCGAGAAGTACATCGAGGGCGTCGAGGTCGCGGTGTCGGTGGTCGACCTCGGCGACGGCCCGGTCGCGCTGCCTCCGGTGGAGATCGTGGCCAACGAGGGCGTTTACGACTACTCGGCCCGCTACACCGCCGGCCACACCGAGTTCTTCGCCCCCGCACGCCTGCGTCCCGAGGTCGCCGACGCCTGCGCCCGGCTCGCGGTGACCGCGCACACCGCCCTCGGCCTGCGGGACATCTCCCGTACCGACATCATCGTGGACACCGACGGCGAGCCGTACTTCCTCGAGGTCAACGTCGCCCCCGGCATGACCGAGACCTCGCTGTTCCCGATGGCCGCCGCCGCGGCCGACGAGGACCTCGGCGCCCTGTGCCGCGGCCTCCTGCTCGCGGCACTGCGCCGCCGCTGACGTTCCCCACCTGAGCAGGGCGCCAGGCCCCGGCGTAGCCTGGCCTGGTGATCGAATCCCGCTACGCCAAGAGCTTCGCCAGTGACAACCACGCCGGCGTCCACCCCGCCGTCATGGAGGCCGTCGCCGCCGCCAACATCGGTGACGCCCCCGCCTACGGCGACGACGAGTGGACCGCCACCCTGAACGACCGGCTCCGTGCCGAGTTCGGCGCCCACGCGTCCGGCTTCGTGGTCCTCAACGGCACCGGCGCCAACATGATCTCACTGAGCATGATGCTGACCCGCCGGTACGAGGCGATCATCTGCCCCGAGACCGCCCACATCGCCACCCACGAGACCGGCGCCTCCGAACGCATCCTGGGCGTCAAACTGATCACCGTCCCCACGCCCGACGGCAAACTCACCCCCGACGACGTGACGTCCCGCCTGTCCGTCCGCGGCAACATCAGCTACGTCCAGCCCAAAATCGTCTCCATCTCGCAGGTCACCGAACTGGGCACCTGCTACACCCCCGACGAGATCGCCGCCCTGGCCAGAACGGCGCACGACAACGACATGCTCCTCCACGTGGACGGCGCCCGCCTGTCCAACGCCGCCGCCCATCTGGGGTGCTCCCTCCGCGACCTGACCACCGACGCCGGCGTGGACGTCGTGAGCCTGGGCGGCTCCAAGAACGGCGCTCTCCTGGGTGAGGCAGTGATAACCCTCCGCCCCGACCTGGCCGAAGCCGTCCCCTACCTCCGCCGCCAAACCCTCCAACTGGGCTCCAAGATGCGCTACATCTCCGCCCAACTGACGGCACTGCTGACCAACGAGCTCTGGCGCCAGAACGCCACCCAAGCCAACCAGATGGCCCGGCGCCTGGCCGCCGCCGTGACCGACCTCCCCACCCTGGATATCCTCTACCCCGTGGAGAGCAACGCCGTCTTCGCCACCCTCCCCCCGGAAGCCATAACCACCTTGCAATCCCGCTTCCTGTTCCACATCTGGCAAGGCAACACCGTCCGCTGGATGACCAGCTTCAACACCACCCCAGAAGACGTGGACACCTTCGCCCAAGCCATCCAGGAAACACTGAAGCCCTGACCCATCCCTGCTTCACGTGAAACCCTCCCGCCCTCGCTCTGTTTCACGTGAAACCTGGTGGAGCTCCACCCGTGGCCCAGTGACGCGGCCCCCGGAACGCGATCGGCAACGCACCGAGGTACGGGCGCCTACGGGTCAGGACTCTTCGGTGGCGTGCAGGGGGGTGGCGGCCTGGGGGGCCATGGTGGTGATGATGCGTTCCAGGTCGTCCAGGGTGGCGAACTCCACGACGATTCTGCCTTTGTGGCGGCCCAGGTCGACGCGGACTCGGGTCTCGAAGTGGTCGGAGAGGCGGTCGGCGAGGGTGGTGAGGGCTGGTTCGGGGAGAGCCTTCTGGCGGCGGGGGCGGGGGGCGGGCGCGGCGGTGGCTTCGCCCAGGGAGACGATCTCCTCAACGGTGCGGACGGAGAGGCCTTCGGCGACGATGCGGTCGGCCAGGTGTTCCTGAGCGGCGGGGTTGCTCAGGGCCAGAAGAGCTCTCGCGTGGCCGGCGCTGATGGTGCCGGCGGCGACGCGCCATTGGACGGCGGTGGGGAGGTTGAGGAGGCGGAGGGTGTTGGTGATGTGAGATCGGGAGCGGCCCACGCGCTGCGCCAGTTGTTCATGGGTGGCGCCGAAGTCGTCCAGGAGCTGGCGGTAGGCGGCGGCCTCTTCCAGGGCGTTGAGCTGCTCGCGCTGAAGGTTCTCGATCAGGGCGTCGCGCAGCAGGGCGTCGTCCTGGGTGTCGCGCACGATGGCGGGGATGACCTTGAGGTCGAGGAGCTGGGACGCCCGCCAGCGCCGCTCCCCCATGATCAGCTCGTACCGGCCGGGAGCGGTCTGACGCACCACGATGGGCTGGAGCAGGCCGACCTCACGGATCGAGTCGGCCAGCTCCTGCAAAGCGTCCTCGTCGAAGATGTCCCGGGGTTGCCGCGGGTTCGGGGTGATCGCGTCGAGCGGGACCTCCATGAAGTACGCGCCGTCGATCGGCTTGAGCCCGTCGTCGCCCTGCGGTGGCGCCGTGGCCGTGCCGCCCGGCGGGGTACGCACGTCGACGAGCGGCCCCGTGGGGATCAGGGCCCCGAGCCCCTTCCCCAGTCCAACACGCCTCTGCTGACCCACGACTCCTCCTCGCCCAGCCGGTCTCGCTCGGGCGGCCACCGCCCCCGGCCGCGCCTCGTCCTCGTCCTGACGTTCCGCCGGATCGGCGCGGGCACGCTCCACAGGAGCGTACCGGCACCGGGACCGGATCAGCTTCCGGTGACCGCCGCGCCGCGGAAGGCGACCTCGCGGGCCGCGTCCATGTACGCCATGGCGCCGCTGGAGCCCGCGTCGTAGGTGAGCACCGACTGCCCGTAGCTCGGCGCCTCCGACACCCGGACGCTGCGGGGGATCACCGTGTTGAGCACGGATTCACCGAAGTGCGACCTGACCTCCTCGGCCACCTGCGAGGCCAGCCGGGTGCGGCCGTCGTACATGGTGAGCAGGATCGTGGACACCCGCAGCGTCTGGTTGAGGTGGACGCGGACCAGCTCCACGTTCTGCAGAAGCTGGCTGACCCCCTCCAGGGCGTAGTACTCGCACTGGATCGGGATCATGACCTCCTCGGCCGCGACCATGGCGTTCACAGTCAGCAGGCCGAGGGACGGCGGGCAGTCGATGAGGATGTAGTCGAGGTCGATCGAGTCGAACGCCTCAAGCGCCCGCTTGAGCCGGGCCTCCCTGGCCACCAGCGAGACGAGCTCGATCTCGGCGCCGGCCAGGCCGATGGTGGCCGGGGCGCAGTAGAGGTTCGGCATGTCCGGGACCGGACTCACGATCTCCTGCAGCGACATGTTCTCCACGAGCACCTGGTAGACCGACGGGACGTCGCCGCGGTGCTCGACGGACAGGGCGGTGGACGCGTTGCCCTGCGGGTCCAGGTCGACGACGAGCACACGCTGGCCGTGCATCGACAGGCCGGCGGCGAGGTTCACGGCCGTCGTCGTCTTGCCGACGCCGCCCTTCTGGTTGGCGATGGTGATGACCCGGCGGCGCGGCGGGCGCGGCCAGTCTCCCTCCTGCCGGGAGGGCGGGTAGCCGATCGAAACGGGTGCGGACGGAGCTGTTTCACGTGAAACCACTGAGCTGAGCGCCTCTCGGACCAGCGGCGAATCGCCTGGGGTGTAGGGGGGCTGGGACACGGTCGTCGTCCTTTCCACCGGCGTGGCGCGAGTGGGCCCGGAAGGCCAGCCGAGACCGGAGGGCCTCCCCTCCGACGCGACGACGTGACGATCCGGCCAGCCAAGGCCGGTGGACGCACCCGGCATGACCGTCACCTCTTCCGTCGGCGGCGCGCACCTTGCGCGCTCCGCGCCGGGAGTCCGGCGACCACCCGGACAAGAGTCGTGGGCGGAACGACCCTACCGCGCCCGACGGTGACAAGCTCGGCGGTACGCACTCCATACGACCGTAATTGTTCGGCCGCGGCCTCCAACTCCGCCGCGGCGCGCTCACCCTTCATCGCCAGCAGCTGCCCGCCCTCCCGCAACAGCGGCATGGACCATGACAGCAGCCGGTCGAGCGGCGCCACCGCCCGCGCCGAGGCGACGTCGAAGACCTGCTTGCCGGCCAGTTCCTCGGCCCGGCCGCGCACCACCTCGACGTTGGACAACTTCAGCTCGGCCACGCACTCCTCGAGGAAGGTGGTGCGGCGCAGCAAGGGCTCCAGCAAGGTGACCGTGACGTCGGGGCGGACGATGGCGAGCACGATGCCCGGCAGCCCGGCGCCCGAGCCGATGTCGACGAGGCTCGCCTCCTGCGGGACCGCCTCGGCCACCACCGCGCAGTTGAGCAGGTGGCGGTCCCAGACGCGCGGCACCTCCCGGGGACCGAGCAGCCCTCGGACCACGCCGGGACCGGCCAGCATGTTCGCGTACGCCTCGGCACGAGGCCACGCGTCGCCGGTGAAGACCTCGCGCGCCTCGGCGGGCACTTCGGGCTGATCGCTTTCCGCCATCACTCACTCAACCAGAACGGTCAGAACATCTCCCGCGTAAGGGTAGCCGCCCCGGCAGACCACAACGTGATCGACGCGAGAGGTTGTGGACGGCGCACACGCTCCATGCGTCATCAGAGGGTCATGGGACGGTCAGATCATGACCGGATTTTCCGGCCAAGCCGCACGGCACCCATGCGAAGGCGGGGGAGAGGGACTACCAATGGAGGAGACGCATCGGGTTGCCCGGCTCGTTCGGCGGACGTCAGCGAACTTCAGCGAACGTCGGCTCAGGGGCCAGGTAACCGAAAGGGCCGCCGATCCATCGGGATCGGCGGCCCTTTCACGAGCTTGGGGCTCAGGCCGGGAGCACCACCACGAAACGCAGGGGCTCCTCGCCCTCGGACTCGCTGCGCAGACCGGCCGCGGCCACCGCGTCGTGCACGATCTTGCGCTCGAACGGCGTCATCGGCTGCAGCGACCTCGCCTCCCCGGAGCGCTTGACGTCCTCAGCGGTCTTGGTGGCGAGCTTGCTCAACTCGACCCGGCGGCCGTGGCGGTAGCCGGCGACGTCGAGCATCAACCGGGAACGCTCGCCGGTGCGCCGGTGCACGGCGAGCCTGGTGAGCTCCTGGAGGGCCTCCAGCACTTCGCCGTTCTCGCCGACCAGGTCGCCGCCCTTGATGTCGACGATGGACACCAGCGCGCGGTCGCCCTCGACGTCCATGTCGATGTCGCCGTCGAGGTCGGCGATGTCCAGCAGCCCTTCGAGGTAGTCCGCCGCGATCTCGCCCTCCTGCTCCAGGGCGTTGATATCGGGTGCGGCCTGCGGGGCCTGCCCCTCGTTGACTTCGGTCACGTCCGAACTCCCCTTCGAGACAACCGGCTAGGACTTCTTGCTGCCCGTGCGCTTGCTGCGCGGCTGCCGGGTGGGCTGCTGCCGGATCACCTTGGGCGCGGGCTCGGCCACGGGCTCGTCGGCGGGCTCCTTGGCGGCGGACTTGCCGGGCAGGATCCTGCTCAACAACCCGGGCTTGGGCTCGGGCTGCACCACGTTGCCCTTGGCGTCGACGACCGGCATCGGGTGACGGCTGTAGAACCAGTGTTGCTGACCGAGCGTCCACAGGTTGGTGGTGACCCAGTAAAGAATAAGGCCGAGCGCGAAGTTCAGGCTGAAGATCGCGAACAGCGGCGAGATGTACATCAGGATCTTCTGCTGCTGCGCCATCGGGTTGTCCGGCATCTGGGCCATCGAACGGGTGACGCTCTGCCGGACGGTGAGGAAGGTGGTCAGCGAGCTGACCGCCACGAAGATCCCCAGAACGATCTTGGTGAGCACGGGCTCGGCGCCGAGCGCCACGATGTGCTCGGAGCTGGTGAAGAAGGTGGCCGGGATCGGCGCGCCGAACACGTGCGCGGAGCGGGCGCTGTCCACCATCTCCTGCGACATGCCGTACTTGGCCTGGTCCTGCGCGATCGCCTGCAGCACGGTGAACATGGAGATGAAGATCGGGAACTGCGCCACGATGGGGAGGCAGCCGCCGAGGGGGTTGGCCCCGGCCTCCTGGTAGACCTTCATCACCTCCTGGTTCATGCGCTGCTTGTCGTTCTTGTAACGCTTGCGCAGCTCTTGAACCTTGGGAGCGAGCTCCTGCATCTTCCGCGACGAACGCATCTGCTTCATGAACAGCGGGAAGATCAGCAGACGCATCAGCACGGTCAGCGTGATGATGGTCAGTGCCCAGTTCAGGCCGTTGTCCGGGGGGATGAACGTGCTGTAGCCCGCGTGGATCCACGCGATGACCTGGGCTACGGCCTCATATAGCCAATTCAGCCATGACAGCTCCACCGAGCTAGCTCCCTTGCGTTTCGTCGTGGGGCCGGACCGGGCGCGGAGGCACCGGGTCGTAACCTCCCGGGTGGAAGGGGTGGCAACGCCCGATTCGCCGGATGGTCAGCCATAGCCCTCGCAATGCTCCGTGCACGGCGATGGCTTCGAGTCCGTAGGCACTGCAGGACGGCTCGAACCGGCACCGCGGCCCGAGAAGCGGGCTGATGAAGGCGCGGTAGCACCGGATCGGGATGATCAGGACGCGGGCCGCGGGGGACACCGGCGTCACCTGACGCGGGGTGTGCGCGGTCACGACCGCCTGCCGGAAGCTCGTTCCAGGGGCATCTTGGGCTCGGGCACCCGACTCACCGCCGCTCATGTTGGTCCGTCCGTCGCGGCCGGGCGATCGGCCCGCCGTGACCGGCGGCCGATCAATCGCTCCAGGACGACGTCCAGCTCGGCGGCGAGGAGCTCGCTACGCGCGGACGCCGCCTGGGGATTGGCGCGTACAACAAGCAGGCTACCTCGCGGTAGGGAGTGGAGGCGGTCCCGCATGAGATGTCTCAGACGGCGTTTGACGCGGTTGCGCACCACCGCGCCCCCGACGGCCTTGCTCACCACGAACCCGACCTGTGGGGGGTCCGCCGGGTCTCCGCGATCGCTCAAGTGGGCGACCAAGGTGGGGCGTCCGGCACGCCGTCCTCCCTTGATCGCGCTGACGAACTGATCGCCGCGGCGCATGCGGAAGGCGGACGACAACACGACTGGACCTGCTCTCAGACGGACACGGGCCTTCAGAAGGCTGTCGCCCGCCGGCGGGAACCGACGGGCGTGCCGACCGAGACCCGGGCGCTCCGCGTCGTCAGGCGGAGAGCTCCGAGCGGCCCTTGCGGCGGCGGGCGGCGAGGATCGCGCGACCGGCACGCGTGCGCATGCGCAGCCGGAAGCCGTGGGTCTTCGCGCGGCGACGGTTGTTCGGCTGGAAAGTACGCTTGCTCACGAGTGGGCTCCAGGCTTGATTCCGCCCGCACGGCGTGCGGGCGACAGACACACAGGGCTTGGCCTGCCGGATGCACGGGCACGCCAAAGTGCCGTCGCGCGACAAGCCGACCGTCGTACGTTACGGGGCGAGTGGCCCGGAGGTCAAACCGGAACGGTGATGCCGTTCGCCCCACTAGGTTATCCACTATTCCACAGCCCCGTTATCCACTGGGGCCCCTTCATCCACAGTATGTGCATCATGTCTCCCCCAACCTGCCACTAGTCTGTGGACAACGTCTTGAACAGGGGTGTGCACAGCGCTACTGTCGGCCCTCCGAACCTTCCCTCTAACTCGCAGATGCGCACCGTCGCGCATCCGAGGGCTGTGGACATCGTGTGGAAACGATGTGGATCAGCGGAAGGAGCCTGCGGACGACGCTGTGGGGACAGCCGCGAGGCCGGGCGCCCACGGAGCTTGCTCCCGCGGACGCCCATGTGGATAACGAACCGCGGCGAGCGTGCGGGGGCCGCGTCAAGGGAGGAGGGGCCGAAGCCATGGATGGTGTCGACCTCGGCCCGATCTGGGCCCGGGCTTTGGGGACCTTCGCGGACGGCAGCGTCCCGCCGCAACAGCGCGCGTGGCTGACCATGACCCGCCCGTTCGGTCTCGTCAACGACACGATCATCCTGGCCGCGCCCAACGACTTCGCCAAGGACGTCCTGGAGACCAAGCTCCGGCCGCTGATCGCCCAGGCGCTGTCGCAGGAGTTCGGCCGGCCCATGCGGGTGGCGGTCATGGTCGACCCGATGGCCGGCGCCGGCGAGGTCCCGGCCCCACGTCCGGACGCTTATCCCCAGTCGTCCCCGGGCGGTTATCCACAAGGTGGACAACCGAACCAGGGCTACGGAACCCCTGGTGGGCAGGGGTCTATGGGGCATCAGCCGTACCAGGGCCACACGCCGTCCACCGATTATCCACAGGGTCGCCCACAGTCCCAGCCGTACACCTACCCCTATGGGGGTAACTCCGACGGCTCCTACGGCGCCGCGCCCGAGCCGGTGCAGCCGTACCTGCCCGACGAGTACCAGCGGGACAACTTCCCCCATCAGGACGATTTCCCGGGCCGGCCGGGGAAGGAACAGTCCCAGACTTCTCCACAGCCTTCGCCCGGCGAGCCCTCCGCGGCGTACGGCGACCAGGCGTTCTCCCCCAGCCAGTCCGGTGGATATCCGCCGGACACTTCGTTCACCGGACGCTCCGAGGGCCGCCCGCCGCGCCCGCGACAGGACTCCGACGAGTTCGACCGCCCGGCGCCGGGCCGCTGGGACGGCAGGGAGAACCGCGACAACCGGGGCGGGAAGCCCAGCGAGCCCGCCCGGCTGAACCCGAAATACACCTTCGAGACCTTCGTCATCGGCGCGTCCAACCGCTTCGCGCACGCCGCGGCCGTCGCGGTCGCCGAGGCGCCGGCCAAGGCGTACAACCCGCTGTTCATCTACGGCGACTCGGGCCTCGGCAAGACCCACCTGCTGCACGCCATCGGCCACTACGCGCAGCGGCTGTACGACGGCGCGCGGGTGCGGTACGTGAGCTCCGAGGAGTTCACCAACGACTTCATCAACTCGATCCGCGACCACAAGGCCGACGGTTTCCGTGCCCGCTACCGCGCGGTCGACATCCTGCTTGTGGACGACATCCAGTTCCTGGAAGGCAAGGAGCAAACCCAGGAGGAGTTCTTCCACACCTTCAACACCCTGCACAACGCCAACAAACAGATCGTCATCTCCAGCGACCGGGCGCCGAAGCAACTGGTCACGCTGGAGGACCGGCTGCGCAACCGCTTCGAGTGGGGGTTGATCACCGACGTGCAGCCGCCCGAGCTGGAGACGCGCATCGCCATCCTTCGTAAGAAGGCGATACAGGAAGGGCTGGCCGCGCCGGGGGACGTGCTGGAGTACATCGCCAGCAAGATCTCCACGAACATCCGCGAGCTGGAGGGCGCACTCATCAGGGTCACCGCCTTCGCCAGCCTCAACCGGCAGTCGGTGGACCTGCAGCTCGCCGAGGTGGTGCTGAAGGACCTCATCACCGAGGACTCCAGCACCGAGATCACCATCGCGACGATCATGGCGCAGACGGCGGCGTACTTCGGGCTGTCCATCGACGACCTGTGCGGCGGCTCGCGCTCGCGGGTGCTGGTGACGGCCCGGCAGATCGCGATGTACCTCGCCAGGGAGCTCACCGACCTGTCACTTCCCAAGATCGGACAGCAGTTCGGCGGCCGCGACCACACCACCGTCATGCACGCGGAACGAAAGATCCGTTCCCTGATGGCCGAGCGCCGGTCGATGTACAACCAGGTCACGGAGCTGACGAACCGTATCAAGCAGAACTCCCGCACCGCCTGATGATCCACAGCCTGTGGATAACTCTGTGGATCAGCGACCGCACTGGCGAATCCGCGGAAATCTCCTCGGATCGCCCGACCAACCAAGCGCACGACCGATTCAACCGGGCTCAGAGCCTGGGGACAACTCTGGGGACATCCTGGGGAAGACTTGGGGACTACTCGTGGACAACCTGGGGACGCCTTGTGGGCGAGGTGGAACCCCAGGTGAATTGACCCGTTATACCCCGTGGATAACCGGTGGAAACCTCGTGGATAAGCAGTGGATGAAGACCCCCCGATCTGGGGACGGCCTGTGGGCAACGCTCGGCCGTCCCCAGGCGAGGCTCGGATACCCACCGCCCACCCACAGGCCCGGTGGACAACGCAGGGCCCCTGACCTGCGAAGACGTTAGACTTCCACATATCCACGGCCCCTAATGAGATGACCTCTTATCTCTCCTACAAAGAACTCAAGACCCATAGAAGGGTTCCGGCGCATCGCTCGCGCGGGAGAGTGAACACTTGGGTGCACGGCACCGAGTGCGCACCGGGCGGCGGAGCCGGCGAAGCGATCAACAGACAGCCGATACAGCAGGAGGCGGATCCCCGTGATGTTCCGGGTCGAGCGAGACGTACTCGCGGAGGCGGTCGCGTGGACCGCACGGAGCCTGCCGGCACGGCCCTCGGTGCCGGTGCTCGCGGGCATGAGGCTGGAGGTCACCGAGCAGCAGCAGCTCAAGCTCTCCGGTTTCGACTACGAGGTGTCCGCCGAGGTGACCCTGGAGCTGCAGACCGGTGACCCGGGCCTGGTCCTGGTCTCCGGCCGCCTGCTCGCCGAGATCACCCGGGCGCTTCCCGCACAGCCTGTGGACTTCGTGGTGGAGGGCGCCAAGGCGGTGGTCACCTGTGGAAGCGCCAGGTTCACCCTGTTGACGATGCCCGCCGAGGACTACCCGTCCCTGCCCGCGATGCCCCCCGCCGCCGGCCGGGTCGGCAGCGACGTGTTCTCCTCCGCCGTCGCCCAGGTGGCCGTCGCGGCAGGCAAGGACGACACCCTGCCCATGCTCACCGGCGTGCGCATGGAGATCGAGGGCGACACCGTCACCCTCGCCGCCACCGACCGCTACCGCCTCGCCGTGCGGGAGCTGAAGTGGCAGCCCGGCCAGCCCGACTTCTCGGCCATCGCGATGATCCCGGGCCGCACGCTGGCCGACACCGCCAAGTCGCTCACCACCGGCGCCGAGGTCGAGATCGCCCTCAGCTCCACCGGCGGCACCGGCGAGGGCATGATCGGCTTCTCCAGCTCCGGCCGCCGCACCACCACGCGCCTGCTGGACCCGGAGTTCCCCAAGTACCGCTCGCTGCTGCCCACCGAGTTCTCCGCGCACGCCGACATCACCACGTCGTCCTTCGTGGAGGCGGTCAAGCGCGTCGCGCTGGTCGCCGAACGCAACACCCCGGTGCGCCTGGCGTTCCGCAGCGGCGAGGTCGTGCTGGAGGCCGGCAGCGGCGACGAGGCCCAGGCGGTCGAGGTGCTCCCCGTCGAGTTCGAGGGCGACGAGATCAACATCGCGTTCAACCACCAGTTCCTGCTGGAGGGCCTCGGCGCGCTCGACTCCGACGTGGCGCGGCTGCAGTTCACCACGTCCACCAAGCCGGCCATCCTCACAGGTGGAAAGCCTGTGGACGACGGCGGGGCACCGGACTACCGGTACCTCATCATGCCCATCAGGCTGTCCAGCTAGGATCCGGTCGGCCGGGCATGCTCCCGGCCTGGCGGGGTACGCGAGCCGTACGCCGGTGAACCACGGACGACCTCGACGAGGGGTGGCGCATATGCAGATCGGCATGGTCGGGCTGGGCAAGATGGGCGGCAACATGGCCGAGAGGCTGCGCCGCGCCGGGCACGAGGTGATCGGCTACGACCGCGATCCCAAGGTCGGCGACGTCGCGAGCCTCGAGGAGCTGGCCGGGCGGCTGAGCGCCCCCCGCGTCGTGTGGGTCATGGTGCCCGCGGGGGAGCCGACCAGGACCACCGTCATGCGGCTCGGCGAGCTGCTGTCCCCCGGTGACGTGGTGGTCGACGGAGGCAACTCCAACTACCTCGACGACAAGAAGCACGCCGTCGAGCTGGCCGAGCGTGGCATCGGCTTCGTCGACGTCGGCGTCAGCGGCGGGGTGTGGGGCCTGGAGAACGGCTACGCGCTGATGGCGGGCGGCGATCCCCAGCATGTGGGAATCCTCCAGCCGATCTTCGACTCGCTCAAGCCCGAAGGCGATTACGGCTACGTCCACGCCGGCAGCGTCGGCGCGGGCCACTTCGCCAAGATGGTCCACAACGGCATCGAGTACGGCATCATGCAGTCGTTCGCCGAGGGCTGGGAGCTGCTGGAGGCCACCGAGGTGGTCACCGACGTCCCGGGCGCGTTCCGTAGCTGGCGGGCCGGCACCGTGATCCGTTCCTGGCTGCTCGACCTCCTGGTGCGCGCCCTGGACGAGGACCCCGAGCTGTCCGACCTCAAGGGCTACGCCGAGGACTCCGGCGAGGGCCGCTGGACCGTCCAGGCCGCCGTCGACCACGCCGTCCCCCTCCCGGCGATCACCGCGGCCCTGTACGCCCGCTTCGCCTCCCGCCAGGACGACTCCCCCGCCATGAAGATGGTCGCGGCGCTGCGCAACCAGTTCGGCGGCCACGCCGTCTCGTCGGCCGAGGGCATGCACGCCAATGGCGCCGACTCCCCCGGTGCCGACGTCACCCCGCCGAGCGCCTGAGACGCCGGCGGGGCTGCTGTTGTCGTAGGGGGCCACTAACCTTCGTGGGGTGCATGTCGCCCATCTGTCGCTGACCGACTTCCGGTCCTACTCCGCCGTGGAGCTGGCCCTGGAGCCCGGGGTGACGGCACTCGTGGGGCCGAACGGCCAGGGCAAGACCAACCTGGTCGAGGCCCTCGGCTACGTCGCGACACTCGGCAGCTTCCGGGTCGCGACGGACGCGCCGCTGGTGCGGCAGGGGGCGTCCCGCGCGGTGATCCGCTCGGTCGTCGTCCGCGACGACCGGCGGGCCCTGGTGGAGCTGGAGATCAACCCGGGCCGCGCCAACCGCGCCCGGCTCAACCGCGCGCAGGTGCCGCGGCCGCGCGACGTCCTCGGGCTGCTGCGCACCGTGCTGTTCGCCCCTGAGGACCTGGCGCTGGTGAAGGGCGACCCGGCCGAGCGCCGCCGTTTCCTGGACGATCTGCTGGTCGCCCGTGCGCCCCGTTTCGCGGGGGTTCGCGCCGACTACGAGCGGGTGCTCAAACAGCGCGGCGCCCTGCTGCGCACCGCCGCGCAGAGCCGTCCGGGGCGCCGCCGCGGCGCCCGCCGCGACGAGGCCGAGGCCGCGTTCACCGCCGCCGGCGCCGGCGACCCCCTGAGCACCCTCGAGGTCTGGGACGCCCACCTCGCCCGCTTCGGCGCCGAGCTCCTCGCCGCCCGCCTCGACCTCGTCGAGGCGCTGCGCCCCTTCGTCACGCGCGCCTACGCCACGCTGGCGCCCGCTTCGGCCCCGGCCGACATGGAATACCGCGCGAGCACCGCCACCGCCTCCTCGGAGGTCTCCGGGCCCGGCGGGCAGGAGCCCCCGCCGTCCACAGGCACGCGTGGCCCTGTGGCCGACCGCGCCGTGCTGGAGGAGACACTGCGGGCCGCCCTGCTGGAGGTGCGGCAGGCCGAGCTGGAGCGCGGCGTCACGCTCGTCGGCCCCCACCGGGACGATCTGCTGCTGCGGCTCGGGCCGCTGCCCGCCCGGGGGTACGCCAGCCACGGCGAGTCCTGGTCGTTCGCCCTGGCGCTGCGCCTGGCCGCGTACGACCTGCTCAGGGCCGAGGGCGGCGACCCGGTGCTGATCCTCGACGACGTGTTCGCCGAGCTGGACGCCCGCAGGCGCCGCAGCCTCGCCGAGATGGTGGCCCCCGCCGAGCAGGTGCTGATCACCGCCGCGGTGGCCGAGGACGTACCCGCGCAGCTCGCGGGTGCCTGGTTCGACGTCGCCGAGGGGAGCGTGACCCGTGTCCGCTGAGCCGTCCGCCGGGGCGCCGGGCCCGTCCGAGAGCCCCGCCGCCAAGGGCGCGGCACTCGCGCGGGAGAAACTCGCCCAGGCCAAGGCCGACGCCGCCAAGCGGGGGCAGCTGCCCCGCCGCGAGCCCCGGCGCCGCTCGTCCCCCCGCAGGGACGCCGCCGACCCCCAGTTGCTCGGCCGCGCGATCCGCGATCTGCTGTCCGACCGCGGCTGGGAGCAGCCGGTCGCCGTCGGGGGCGTGTTCGGCCGCTGGAAGGAGATCGTCGGGCCCGATCTCGCCGCGCACACCAAACCGGAGACCTTCGCCGACGGCGAGGTGCTGGTCGTGGCCGACTCCACCGCCTGGGCCACCCAGCTCAGGATGCTCGCGTCCAGCCTGGTCAGGCGCCTGAACGAGGAGCTCGGCGACGGCACCGTGCAGCGGGTCAGGGTGCGCGGCCCGCAGAACGGCCCGAAACCCACCGGTGGCCTGCGGGTGACCGGCAGCCGCGGTCCCCGTGACACGTACGGCTGACGGCAGGTCAAGTGGGGGCACCTCGGCCGACGAGAGGGGATGACCCCCGCCGGAACCGATCAGATTCGCGGTGGCGCGGCAGACCCCCCTCTCCGGTGGGGGGATGCTGGAAGGGGGGGTGAGCGCTCGACAGGCCACCACAGCGGCCGTCAATGCCACCTGAACCGCTGATGACCGGTAGAATGAAATCGGATTCCGGACACGTCCGCATGCGGGACACCCCGGCTTACTTGCCGATCCCCCGGGTGGTCGCATCGAGGCACTCACGACGGTGACGGGCACGGCACGGGCAGCCACATGATGGTTTCCCCATGCCGCGTGTCCGCGGCAGGAGGATTTCGCACTTGTCCTACGATGCTAGCTCTATCACCGTTCTCGAAGGGCTTGAGGCGGTTCGCAAGCGCCCAGGAATGTACATCGGGTCGACCGGTGAGCGCGGGCTCCACCACCTCGTCCAAGAGATCGTCGACAACTCCGTCGACGAGGCGCTCGCGGGCTACGCCGACCACATCGAGATCACTCTCCTCCCCGACAACGGCGTCCGCGTCCAGGACAACGGCCGCGGCATCCCGGTCGGCATCGTCCCCGGCGAGCAGCGGCCCGCCGTCGAGGTCGTCCTGACCGTCCTGCACGCCGGCGGCAAGTTCGACAGCAAGTCGTACGCCGTCTCCGGCGGCCTGCACGGCGTGGGCGCGGCCGTGGTCAACGCGCTGTCCAGCCGCCTGAAGGTCGACGTCAAGACCGACGGTCACCACTGGAGGCAGTCCTACATCCGAGGTGTCCCCGAGGCGCCTCTGGCCAAGGGCGAGCCGACGGACGAGACCGGCACCACGACCACGTTCTGGGCCGACGCCGATATCTTCGAGACCACCACCTGGAGCTTCGAGACCCTGTCCCGGCGCTTCCAGGAGATGGCGTTCCTGAACAAGGGCCTGACGATGGTCCTGCGGGACGAGCGGCCCGAGTACGTCAACGGCGAGCCCCGCGAGGTGACCTACCACTACGAGGGCGGCATCTCCGACTTCGTCCGGCACATCAACTCGAAGAAGGAGCCCGTCCACGCCTCCGTGATCGACTTCGAGTCCGAGGCCGAGGGCATCTCCGTCGAGATCGCCATGCAGTGGAACGCGTCCTATACCGAATCGGTCTACACCTTCGCCAACACCATCAACACGGCCGAGGGCGGCACCCACGAGGAGGGCTTCCGCGCGGCGCTGACGTCCATCGTCAACCGCTACGCCCGCGAGCAGAAGTTCCTCAAGGAAGGCAAGGACGACAACCTCACCGGTGACGACGTCCGCGAGGGCCTGACCGCCATCATCTCGGTCAAGCTCGCCGACCCGCAGTTCGAGGGCCAGACCAAGACCAAGCTGGGCAACACCGAGGCCAAGTCGTTCGTGCAGAAGGCCTGCAACGACTTCCTGCGCGACTGGTTCGACCGCAACCCCGGCGAGGCCAAGGACATCATCAACAAGTCCCTCCAGGCCTCCCGCGCCCGCATCGCCGCACGTCAGGCGCGCGACCTCACGCGGCGCAAGTCACTGCTCGAGGCGGGATCCGGCCTGCCTGGCAAGCTGGCGGACTGCCAGTGGACCGAGCCGGAGAAGTGCGAGCTGTACATCGTCGAGGGCGACTCGGCCGGTGGCTCCGCCAAGGGCGGCCGCGACCCGAAGTACCAGGCGATCCTCCCGATCCGTGGCAAGATCCTCAACGTCGAGAAGGCCCGCATCGACCGGGTGCTGAAGAACAACGAGGTCCAGGCCCTGATCACGGCGCTCGGCACCGGCGTGCACGCCGAGTTCGACATCGCCAAGCTCCGCTACCACAAGCTCATCCTCATGGCGGACGCCGACGTCGACGGCCAGCACATCACGACGCTGCTCCTCACGCTGCTGTTCCGGTTCATGCGGCCGCTCATCGAGGCCGGCCACGTCTACCTGTCCCAGCCCCCGCTGTACAAGATCAAGTGGGACCGCCGGGGCGAGGACGCCAGCTACGCCTACTCCGACCGCGAGCGCGACGCCGTCATCCAGGCCGGCATCGACCAGGGCAAGCGCGACCCGCGCCTGCACGACGGCGTGCAGCGCTTCAAGGGTCTCGGCGAGATGAACGCCTCGCAGCTGTGGGAGACCACCATGAACCCGGAGACCCGGGTCCTGCTCCAGGTCACCCTGGACGACGCCGCCCAGGCCGACGAGATGTTCACCGTGCTCATGGGCGAGGACGTCGAGGCGCGTAGATCGTTCATCATTCGCAACGCACGGGATGTCCGGTTCCTCGACGTGTAGCTGCGGCGGCCGTACAGACTGACTCTTCTTCGAAAAGGACGCATCACCCGTGACGGAAGTCAATATTCCACCTGGGACACCTGCCAACCGGATCGAACCGGTCGACATCCAGTCCGAGATGCAGCGCAGCTACATGGACTACGCGATGTCGGTCATCGTGTCCCGGGCCCTGCCCGACGTCCGGGACGGTCTCAAGCCCGTGCACCGGCGTGTCCTGTACGCCATGTACGACGGCGGGTACCGTCCCGACCGCGGCTACTTCAAGTGCTCCCGCGTGGTCGGCGACGTGATGGGGTCGTACCACCCGCACGGTGACGCGTCCATCTACGACACCGTGGTGCGGCTGGCCCAGCCCTGGTCGCTGCGGTACACCTTGGTCGACGGCCAGGGCAACTTCGGCTCGCCGGGCAACGACCCGGCCGCGGCCATGCGGTACACCGAGTGCCGCCTCGCGCCGATCGCCATGGAGATGCTCCGGGACATCGACAAGGAGACCGTCGACTTCCAGCCCAACTACGACGGGCGCTCCCAGGAGCCGATCGTCCTGCCGTCCAGGTTCCCGAACCTCCTCGTCAACGGCGCGGCCGGCATCGCGGTGGGCATGGCCACCAACATCCCGCCGCACAACCTGCGCGAGGTGGCCGACGCCGTCCGCTGGTGCCTGGAGCACCCCGAGGCGACCGACGAGGAACTGCTGGAAGCCTTGATCGCCCGGGTGAAGGGCCCTGACTTCCCCACCGGCGCGCTGATCGTCGGCCGCCGCGGCATCGACGACGCCTACCGCACCGGCCGCGGCTCGATCACCATGCGGGCCATCGTGGAGGTCGAGGAGGACGCCAAGGGCCGGCAGTGCCTGGTGGTCACCGCCCTGCCGTACCAGGTGAACCCGGACAACCTCGCGCTGACCATCGCCGAGCTGGTCAAGGACGGCAAGGTCACCGGCATCGCCGACGTCCGCGACGAGACCTCCTCGCGCACCGGCCAGCGGCTGGTGATCGTGCTCAAGCGTGACGCCGTCGCCAAGGTCGTGCTGAACAACCTGTACAAGCACACCCAACTGCAGACGACGTTCGGCGCGAACATGCTCGCGCTGGTGGACGGCGTGCCGCGCACCCTGCGGCTCGACCAGTTCGTCAAGCACTACGTCGCCCACCAGATCGAGGTCGTGGTCCGCCGGACCCGCTACCTGCTGCGCAAGGCCGAGGAACGCGCCCACATCCTGCGCGGCCTCCTCAAGGCCATGGACCGCCTGGACGAGGTCATCGCCCTGATCCGCCGCTCCCCCTCGGCGTCGCAGGCCGTCGGCGGCCTGATGGAGCTCCTGGAGATCGACGAGATCCAGGCCGGCGCCATCCTCGACATGCAGTTGCGCAAGCTCGCCGCCCTGGAGCGCCAGCAGATCATCGACGAGTACGAGTCGCTGATGACGCAGATCGCGGACTACCAGGAGATCCTGCTGTCCGAGCCGCGGCAGCGCCAGATCGTCTCCGACGAGCTCACCGACATCGTCAACAAGTTCGGCGACGAGCGCCTCACCGAGATCATCGCCTACGACGGCGACATGTCCATCGAGGACCTCATCGCCGAGGAGGACATGGTCGTCACGATCACCCGTGGCGGCTACGCCAAGCGCACCAAGACCGACCTCTACCGCGCGCAGAAGCGCGGCGGCAAGGGTGTGCGGGGCGCGCAGCTCCGGCAGGACGACATCGTCGAGCACTTCTTCGTCACCACGACGCACCACTGGCTGCTGTTCTTCACCAACAAGGGCCGCGTCTACCGCATCAAGGCGTACGAGCTCCCCGACTCCGGGCGCGACGCCCGCGGGCAGCACCTCGCGAACCTTTTGGCGATGCAGCCCGACGAACATGTCATGGAAGTGCTCGACCTACGTGACTACGACGTCTCGCCGTACCTCGTGCTGGCCACCCGCAGCGGCCTGGTGAAGAAGACCCGGCTCGCGGAGTACGACTCGCCGCGGTCCGGCGGCCTGATCGCCATCAACCTGCGTGAGGACGACGAGGTCATCGCGGCCCGTCTCGTCTCCGAGAACGACGACCTGCTGCTGGTGTCCACCGGCGCGAAGTCCATCCGCTTCACCGCCTCGGACGACGCGCTGCGGCCCATGGGGCGCGCCACCAGCGGCGTCATCGGCATGCGTTTCATGGACGGTGACGAGCTTCTGGCGATGAACGTCATCAGTGACGGCCCTGATGTGCTTATCGCCACAGAAGGTGGGTATGCGAAGCGGACGCCCGCCGACCAGTATCCCGTTCAGGGGAGGGGCGGACAGGGCGTGCTGACTGCGAAGATTGTCAG
Organism: Sphaerisporangium sp. B11E5; assembly: GCF_039871875.1. NCBI lineage: Bacteria > Bacillati > Actinomycetota > Actinomycetes > Streptosporangiales > Streptosporangiaceae > Sphaerisporangium > Sphaerisporangium sp. B11E5. Next base: position 79,643 of record NZ_JBDPMD010000022.1, read on the forward strand.
TGCTCGTGGCAAGCTGGTCGGAGCAGTCATGGTGAGTCCCGAGGACGAGGTGTTCGCCATCACCTCGGCCGGCGGGGTCATCCGGACCAGTGCGGGCGAGATCAAGCAGTCCGGCCGCCAGACCATGGGAGTGCGCTTGATGAACCTCTCGGACGGAGACAGCGTCGTTGCGCTCGCCCGCAACGCCGAAGCGCTGGACGGCGAGGACACCGTGGGAGATGACGAGCAATGAGCCCGCAGTCCACCTCCGGAGGCACCGGCAAACCGCCCGGCTCGTCCAGTCGCAAGCGCGGACCCGCCAAGAACCCCCGCACCTCGGCGAACTCCCCGACGCGTGATCAGGTCACGGAGACCGTAAACAAATCGGACGGTACGGCCCCGGGACGTTCACCTGCGGAGCCGAGTGATGACAGGGTGGTCGTCGTGTCCAACGACGATGCCGCGACCTCGCCCAAGAGTCCCAAGACCACGGGCGAGGAGAACGGCGACCCGACCCTGCGCATCCGCTCGTCCGCCGTCCCGTCGGACGACCCCTGGACCCCCGCCCGCGAACCCGCCGGCCCCACCCGGGCCCTCAAGAAGCCCGCCGACCCGCCGCCCCCCGGCCCCCGGCCCGTGGGCGCCAAGGGCCCCGCGCCGAGCGGCTCGTCGTCCGCCGGCCCCGGCGGCCCGGCGTCCGGCGGCCCCGGCGGCCCGGGCTCCAGCGGCCCCGGCGGCCCGGGCTCCAGCGGTCCGGCGTCCCGCGGCCCCGGTTCCGGTGGCCCCGGTTCCGGCGGCCCAGGCGGTTCCGGTTCCGGTGGGCCCGGCTCTGGTGGCCCGGGTTCCGGCGGCCCCGCCGGCCCGGCGCCGCGCGGTTCGTCGTCCGGTGCCCCCGGCTCCGGCTCTCCGGCGTCCCGTGGCCCCGGTTCCGGCCCAGGCGGCCCGGGTGGCCCCGGTGGCCCGGCGTCCGGCCCGTCCGGCGGCCCTTCGCGCCCCGGGGACTCCCTTCGCTTCGGCGACGGCCCGCGCCCCGACCCGGCCGGCCCGTCCCGCGCCACGACCGCGGCGGACACCCCGTCCGGCGCCCCGCCGCGCCCCGGCGGCACCCCGCCACCACCGCCTCCGTCTTCCGGCACCCGCGTCGGCTCAGGCCCCGCGGCCCGTCCGCCGTCCGAGACCCGGCCCACCCCCGACGGCGCCCCCCGCCCGTCCGGCAAGCCGTCCACCACGGGCGGCAAGTCGTCCGCCTCGGGCACCAAGCAGTCCGGCCTGGGTTCGATGTCCGCACTGGCCTCGTCCACCGAGCCCGCCGCCCGCACCGAGCAGCGCGACCGGGACCGCCCGTCCGCCAAGGCCCCCCGCAAGGCCCACCTGGTCCTGCGCCGGGTCGAGCCGTGGTCGGCGATGAAGTTCAGTTTCGTCGTCTCCCTGGTCTGCTTCGTGGTGCTGTTCGTCGCCGTCGCCGTCCTGTACGGCGTCCTGTCCGCGCTCGGCGTCTTCGACTCGATCGTGAACACGGTGACCCAGCTCACCGTCCCCGACGGCAACACCAGCAGCGGCCTGGACATCAAGTCCTGGTTCGAACCCGTCCGCATCCTCGGCTACACGGCCCTCCTGGGCGCCGTGAACGTCGTCCTGATCACCGCCCTCTCCACCCTGGGCGCCGTGATCTACAACGTGGCCTCCGACCTGGTAGGCGGCGTAGAAGTCACCTTCAGCGAAGCCGAATAACCCACCCCCTCCCACCCGCCAGGCGAGGGGGACCCGAAGGGGAGATCCACCGTTGAGGGCTCGGTCAGGCGCCCTCAACGGTCCCCCCAACCCCAGGAACAAGGTAAGCTTTCCGGTGTCGGAAACCGATTCGCCTCCGCCTCAAGGAAGCGATAGGGTTCTCTACACCACCCCACGGGGCTATAGCTCAGCTCGGTTAGAGCGCTTCCCTGATAAGGAAGAGGTCCCAGGTTCAAGTCCTGGTAGCCCCACCCCATCCGAACAGCCAAAAGGCCGCTATCCGATCATCGGAGAGCGGCCCTTTCGCTTTCTGCGTGTCTATCTGCGTGACTACCGTTCCCCGATCACGTCTCAAAGATGCGATCCACGACCACCGCGCCACCCTGAAGTACAGGCCGAATCTGCTACCGGTAGACCAGCTCTGTCACGGCCGTGCTTTGTCCGACCAACCGCGAGATCTTCCCCAAGGGAGTCCCGTTGTCGGAGAGGGACACCAAGCTGTGGCGAAGCTCGCGTGGTGTCCAGTTCTTCGGGTCCAAGGTGGTGCTCTTGATCACCTGGCGGAACGCGCCCGTACGTTGGCGGCGTCCAGTTCGGTGCCGGCGGCAGAGGCGAAGACAAGCCCACGTTCCGCCAGGCTTCACCTTGCTCGCGCTGCTGAGACTCACGGTGGCCTTTGAGCGCGTCTACGCAGCGCTTAGGCAGCGCCAGAGCCCGCCGAGACTTCCGGGTCTTGACGTCTCCCCCAGTGCGTACAGAACGCCACACGGCCACGTGAGGCGGTGAGCAGGAGCGGGCGTAGGTGCCGGCGGTCTTACGCTCACCGCGGTTCGTCGACAAGACGCCGGCGCAGGTATGGGCCACGCTGCTGGACGAGGGTCTCTACCTGTGTTCGATCTCCACGATGTATCGGTTGCTGCGCGAGCACCAAGAGGTGCGCGAGCGCCGGCGGCAGGCCACACATGCGGCCCGGGTGCGGCCCGAACTGGTCGCCCGTGCCCCCTCGCAGGTGTTCACCTGGGACATCACCAAGCTGAAGGGGCCGGTCAAGGGCGTCTACTACGACCTGTACGTCATGATTGACAGCTACTCGCGCTACGTCGTGCACTGGCAGGTCCATGCCCGCGAGGACGCCGAGTTGGCCCAGCAGTTCATCGCCGCGGCCGTCCGCGCCAACGGCGGTCAAGCGCCTGCGCACCTGCACGCCGACCGGGGCACCTCGATGACTTCCAAGCCCGTCGCCGCGTTGCCGGCCGATCTGAACATCACGCAAAGCCACAGCGGGCCCCGCATCTCCAACGACACCCCCTACTTCGAGGCGCATTTCCGGACGCTGAAGTACTGCCCGGCCTTCCCCGAACGCTTCGGGTCCCTACTCCTAGTGCACGAACCGCAAGTCAAACGCCGCATCCATCTGAACATCACCAGTTCCCGACAGCCCTGTCGCCATGTCGAGGTAGTCGGCCACCTTGGGATACTCGGCAGGAAGCCGCTGCTGATCGTTCAGCAGAACAGTCAGTTCAGCCCACCGCGCTGCTGTCATCCTCACCTGTCTTGCCGGTGCCGACCATCCTGAGGGCTGATGTGCTCATGCGGCCATGCTGGCTTGGCAGGCCGATCGTGCGCAGACGGACGACGGGATGTCTTTGCGCAGGCATTGCAATGCCCCGCCGTTCTCCAGAACGACAGGGCATTTTGGAGTATTTCAGGTACGGCGAAAAAAGATTCGGCCTGCTTTTGAGGATCTCCGCTGCGGGTGATGGCTATTAGTCGATGCGCGACTTCTGGTGAAGGCGATCAGCAGGGTTCGATCACGGAAATACGGTCGTTCCAGTTGCCGCCGCCTGGATAGGTGTCCTTGCGAAGATCCTTGTAATAGTGGCCGTGGTCAACGGCCAACTCGAAGCTCCCCCCTGCGGTGTCTCGCGCGCACAACAAGTAGCCGGTGTCGTTCCACACGGAGCTGACCAGATTGTTGTTGTACGTGAGAACGCCGCCAGGTGCCGAGAAGCACTCGGATGCGCCGCGGAAGTCCACGGCCTGCCACGTGCAGAACGTTCCGAGCATGGCGGCCCGTCCGGCCGCCGAGGCTGGGAGCGCGGTCGCCCCGGCGATCACTGCCGCAGCTAAGACGGTGAACGTACGTGCTGTGAGACGCGTGAAATCCTTACGCATGAGCACACCTTTTCGTTATGGAAATTTGTTGGTCGGAGGTCTGTTGGAGAGAGCCGTGGTTGCGGCAGACATAGAATGGCATTTCTCTGGGAGTTGCGCAATAGTGTTTACGGCAGTCCGAAAGCAATTCCGGCGGGTTCCTTATCAAGTTCGCCCAGGTGGTTACCGCAGTGCGGCTTACAGTATTGGTGCCGCAGAAATAAATCTACTGGCTCCCAATCCGGCTGTATCACAACCGCCCTAAGGGACTGCACATCAGCGAGAGGCGCCGGGACGACGAATTGTCCGATCTTGGCTTGCAGATCTCGCACGGGGTGTACGGGATTGCCTGGCGTTGGCGGAAGATGTCGCTGCTTGTCATCTGGTTCCGCCTTGCTGCACTGAGCTCCGCGCACTCCAGCAGAGTCCTGGTAGGCCCACCACCCAGCTCAACGAGCCTTTTCGAGGGGGGCGGTCCGCCACCGAGGGCACGGCGAGTAACTCGGCCAGGGTGACGAACCACTTGGGAACAGTGTCCATGGCGCCAGGGTTGCCCGGCACCGCCGCCCACGCCAGGGACCCGGAAGCGCTTACGGTCACCTGTTCCTGGCGTCGACCCGGACAGCCCGCGCGTGTGGTCGTCCGGTCGCCGCGTGATGGGCCTTCACTGCGGGCCGCAGGGCCTGCCGACCTGACCTGAGCGTCAGCCCTGGAAGATCGACGTACGCGTGTGATGATGCGAGGCAGTCCTGCGTAGATCGAACCGTGTCGTGACACCTGTACCGGCGCCGAGAGCCCACGACACCGCGTAAGCCTTCCGCCTTGTCTCCGCCGGGTGCCTACGTCTTTCGCTCTCCTGCTCGTTACTCGTGCCTTGAGGTGGGCTCTCCGGCGACAGGCGGAGGAAGCCGCAAGCCGGGTGCGCGCTCAGGCAGGCCGATGGCTGGGTGGGACCAGTCATGCACTTCCTTGAAGTCGACCGTGCCTCCGGAGAACTTCGCCCCGTGGAAGTCGACCGTGCTGCCGGAGAACTTCGCCCCGATGAAGTGGACCTCGCCGCCGGAGAACTTCGCCTCGCGGAAGTTGACCGTGCCGGCGGAGAAGTTGGCTTGGTCGAACCGAACGGTGCCGCTGGGGAAGAGGGTGTTGGTGAAGTCGAGGTCGGTGGTGATGGGGATGCCGGTGAAGTCCAGGTCGGCGCCGTGCCAGGAGACGGCGGCACCTTTGTGCAGGTGGGTAGTGATCAGGCGCCAGATGGTGGCGCGGACCTCGCCCATGGCCTGCCAGGCGGTGTGAGCGTTGGCGCGCCACCCGGTCCGGGCTCGGGACGTTGGGGCAGACGGAGGTAGGCGCACATCACGTCGATGCACATCTGCCGGCCGCCGGCCCAGTCGTCGGCCAGTGCCGCCAGGGCGTGCACTCCGGCGAGGCGGACGGCGGCGGAGTCGTTGCCGAGTTGGCCGGTGGCGGTGGTGAATCGTTCGTTGAACAGCTTGGTGTCGTCACGGCGCGCGGCCTGCCGGGCACGCAGGTTGTCCTCCTCGGCCAGGCGTTGGCGGCGGTAGGCCACCACCAGGGCGACGGCGCCGCCGATCCCTCCGACCACCGCCAGGGCGATCTTGATGATGTCCAGCAACGCCGTCAGCCCGACCCCGCCCGGCCCCACCGCCGGCGGCCCCAGCCACGCGAACGCCCCGAGCAGCAACACGGCGGCGAGACCGGCAGCGGCCACCAGCGTCACCGCCAGCGCGACACCGATGGGCAGCAGATCGACCGAGCGGTCCTCAGCAGTCCCGCGACGCTTCAGCGGACGCAACCGGGACACTAACGGAAGTGGCATGACCACCACGGTGAGCCACCCACGAACTACAGGACGGGTACTTCATCAGGGCGTAATACTCATACGGCTAGCGCTGCCGACGTGTACCTGACCCGCAGCCTACGTCTCCTCGCTCTCCATGAGCAGACCTGCGTAGCCCGGTGTGTCAGCTTTGTCCTGAACATTTCACAGGGATCAGGTAGGTGTTGTGCTCATCGCCGAGGTCATGCCGGATGAGGTGGTGGGGGCGGGGTGGTGGACCTGTTCAGGGGTGGATGCGGGTGCGATAGTGCGGGTGCCGTTCGCCGTGGGATCGGGTGGAACGGCGGGGTGCCCTCGTTCCCGTAGTGGAGGATCGATGCGTAGGTTACGGGCCCTGGTCGTGTCGGTGGCTATCGCCGCCGGTGTTCTGTTCTCGTTCGGCAGCGCGCCCGCGCAGGCCGACAGCATCCGGTACGTGTACTACTACGAGTCCGACTGCTACAACGGCGGGAATCTGGGAATCCAGTGGGGGTGGTGGACGAGCTACAGATGCGTCGCCACGCCCTTCGGTTACAACGAATACCGCTGGTTCCTCTGGGCCTGACGCCTGGAACGAGGCCTGGCGGGGTCCGCCAGGCCTCGTGTCATTGCAGGTCAGCCGATCTCCATGAAGGCGCGCAGGGGCGAGTCGAAAGCCTCCAGTCGCGGCGTGTACCACGTGCCGGGTGTCGAGCGCTGTCACCCATGAAACAGCGGTGGGCGGCGTCGGCTCGGAGGTAACTTTTGTCCGGTGAGACGCAATGGGTGACCTTCCGCGGCGGCCGGTCGCCTGGGTGGTCGCGATCGCCGTCAACCTGGTGGCGGGCCATCTCGCCATCTTCCCCTTGGAGTCCGTCCGGTACTTCCTCACCAATTACCCCCTGGACGCCCTGGGGCTGACGGAAGGTGACCCCACCGACAACGACGGCATCGAGGCCCACCTGTTCCTGCTCACGGTCGCCGCGCTTTTCCTCACCCTGTGGACGACGGTCAACCTGTGGATCCGGAGGCGTTGGCGCCTGCCCGCCCGGCTCTACTGGCCGCTCTGCACGGTGCTGCTGCTCGGGCCCTTCGTGCTGGTGATGTACTTCCCCACCGTGGCGGAGCTGTGGCTGGGCCGGCTGTAGGTGCCCGCCGGAAGCACCTCAGTACATCGACCAGGGACGGCTGAGTACGTGTACTCATGCCTCGGGCGTGGCGATGGCCGACGTTGGAGACATGACGAAACCAGTGCAACCCGTGATGACCACCGCTTACTACGTCCAATGCATCATCTCGTTCGGCCTGGCGCTCGGCAGTGTTGTCATCGGCATCTTGTATCTGCCGGTCGACACGTGGGTGCGTGCGTTCCTCGCCGTCGCCGTGTTGTACACGGTGACCTCGTCCTTCGGGCTCGCCAAGTGCGTACGCGACCGGCAGGAGGTCTCCCAGGTGACGAGCAGGGTCGACCAGGCCAGGCTCGACAAGCTTCTCGCCGAGCACGATCCCTTCAAGGTCGAACAGCTCTGACCGGTGTCTTCGCGGGGGCGGAGCCGGAGGAGGGCGGGGACGGCGTGCGGCGTCAGTCCCCGTCGATCCCCTGTTCCATGGCGTATCTCATGAGCTCGCCGCGGTTGTGAAGCTGGAGCTTGCTCAGGGTGTTCTGGACGTGGTTCTGGACGGTGCGGTGGGAGAGCACCAGCCGTTCGGCGATCTGCTTGTACGACAGGCCTTTGGCGACCAGGCGCAGCACCTCGGTCTCGCGTTCGGTCAGACGCGGGCCGTCGCTCGGCCGGGTCTGCGTGGCGAGCCGTCGGTACTCCCCCAGTACCAGGCCGGCCAGGCCCGGCGTGAACACGGCGTCGCCTTCGACGGTGCGCCGCACGGCGTCCAGGAACTCCTCCCTGCTCGCCGATTTCAGCAAATATCCGGATGCGCCGGCCTTCACGGCCTCCAGGACGTCCTGCTGCTCCCCGCTCGCCGACAACACCAGAACCCTCGGGGAACCGTCGGCCGCCGACAGGCCGCGCGCCACCTCGACCCCGGACAGATCGGGCAGGCGCAGGTCCAGGACGACCACGTGCGGCCGTGCCGCCCCGGCGATGCGGAGCGCCTGCCGGCCCTCGCCGGTGGTGGCCACCACCTCGTACCCCGCCTCGGTGAGGTCGCGGGCGACGGCGTCCCGCCACATCGGGTGGTCGTCCACCACCATCACCCGCACAGCGTCCACGACCGCAACTCTAGGCCGTTTCCCCGGCCCGGGCCCGCCTCCGCCCGGTCCACCGGGCTCGCACGGCCGGCCATCGGCCCGCGGAGGGAACGGGGACGACCAGCTCGATCTCGGTGCCCTGCCCGGGGTGCGACACGACGGACACCGTGCCGCCCAGGTCGGCGATGCGGCCGCGGATCGACCGGGCGATGCCCAGCCGCCCCTCGGCCTCGGCCTCCGGCAGGCGGCCGTCGGAGATGCCGGGCCCGTTGTCCCTGATCGTGACGATCAGCGTGCCCTCGCCGCTGTCGGCGAGGATCCAGGCCCGCGTGCCCGCGCCGCAGTGCCGCCGGACGTTGTCCAGCGCCGCCCCGGTCGCCGCGGCCACCTCGCGCGCGTGCCCGGCGGGAAGCAGCAGCGGGATCGCGGGGGTGGACACGGTGACGGAAGCCGTGCCGTACCGGCGCAGCAGCGCGCCCACGTCGGTGAGCGCCGCACCGTTCGCGTCGCGTTCGTCGTCACGTGTGGCGCCGGCCGGTTCGCTGCGGATCAGCTCGCGCAGCGCCACCTCCTGCTCCCCGGCGAGCCTGCCGAGTTCGGCGGCTTCTCCGCCGATCTCCAGGCCGCGCCGCTGCACCAGGGCCAGGACCTGCAGCACCGAGTCGTGGATGCCGCGCGCGAGCCGTTCACGTTCACGGCCGGCCGCCTCCATCTCGACGGCCCGCTGCAGCCGCGCCTCGGCCCGCTTGGCGAGCCGGGCCACGTGGCCCACCACCACACCGGCCATGAGCAGCAGCACCGCACCGTTGAGAGGGACACCGAAGTCGAGGTGGCGCACGCCGCGCAGCCACAGGTCGGCGGCCGACAACACGAGGGCGGCCGCCGCGCCCGCCCGCCGCCCGCCGTACACCGCCCAGGCCAGCACGGGCCCGCCGACCCACGTGGCGGTCACCGGCATGACCCCGGCCGGTCCGGCGTCGGCGCCCTGGACATACCGCGAGGCGAGCAGGCACCCCACGGCGACGAGCAGGTCGGCCGCGAGCAGCGTGCGTCCGGGACGGCTGGTGTAGGCGTAGGTCGCGCCGGCCGTCCACGACGCCATCACCCCGATGACGGCCCAGCCCGCGACGGGGTGGGCGTACCCGCCGGCGGTCAGCAGCAGGATCGCGGCATAACAGAGCGACGCGACGCGGTAGACCGCGATGGCGCGCCAGAACGGCCGCTCGATGCCCATGAGGATCGCCTTCTACCTGACGCGGCGGCAGATGCCTCAACTCTAGGAGCTGTCGGGTATCTATGCTCATCGGGCATGAGCCATCTGATCGGGACGATGGGCACCGCCGTCGCGGTCTTCGCGGGCACCAACGTCGACGACATCATCGTCTTGACGGTGTTGTTCCTGGCGGGCCGGGCGAACGGGCGGCCCCGGCCGTGGGAGGTGGTCGCGGGCCAGTACGCCGGCATCGCGGCCCTGGTGGCCGTGTCCGCCGTCGCCGCGCTGGGCCTCACCGTGGTGCCCGATCAGTGGGTGGGCCTGCTCGGTCTGGTGCCGCTCGCCCTCGGGGTACGCGGACTGGCCGCGGCTGTGCGGAGCGGCGGCGGGGGCGGCGACGGGCCGCCCGCGGTCGCGGGTGGCCTGCTGCCGGTGGCGGGTGTCACCGTGGCCAACGGGGCGGACAACATCTCGGTCTACACGCCGTTGTTCCGCACCGTCGGGGTGACGGGCAGCCTGGTCACCGTCGCGGTGTTCGCCGTGCTGGTGGGGGTGTGGTGCGCGGCGGGGGCCTGGCTGGGGTCGCACAAGAAGGTCATCGAGGTGGTGGAGCGGTACGGCCACTGGCTGGTGCCGGTCGTGTTCGTCGTCATCGGCACCGTGATCGTGCTGGAGTCGGGTGTGATCGCGCGCCTGCTCTGAGGGCCCGCGGGCTACTCGGGCAGGTGGCAGACCGCCTCCACGTTGTTGCCGTCCGGGTCGCGGACGAACGCCCCGTAGTAGTCGGGGTGGTACTCCGGCCACAGGCGCGGCTCGTGCAGCACGGCGGCCCCCTGGCCCACGGCGGCCTCGAAGAACGCGCGCACGGACGCGCGGTCCTGCGCGGAGAAGGCGATGTGCGACTCACGGAACCCCGAGCCGTTCTCCTGGCTGCTGATCCAGAACACCGGCTTGGCCGGCTTCCCGTAGCCGATCGCGACGCCGAAATCCATGACGCGGGCGTTGCCGAGAGGAGCGAGAACGGTGTCGTAGAACGAGGAGCTTGCGGCGAGGTCGGCGCACTGGATTCCGAAGTGATCGAGCATGCGGCCATGATGGCGTACCGCACCGACATTTCCCGGCGGCACGCGGGCCGGCCCCGCGCCGGGCCTGGCCCGCGGCCGGTCAGCGGGCCGTCATCCGCCGATCAGAGTGGTGTAGATGGCGTTGTAGGCGGGTTTGGGCTGCATGGTGACGTCCCACGGCGTCGCGGCCCCCTGGCCGGGGAACGAATAGGGGATCTGCGAGTACTTGTCGGAGAACGTCCACAGGGTCACGCCCTTGCACCGCGGCACGACCAGGCAGGCGCGCACCATGGTGGAGTAGTCGGTGGCCTGCTGGTAGTCCTTGGCGGCGGTCCTGGGCATCGGCATGCGGACGTCCAGCTCGCTGATCACGATGTCCAGGCCGAGGTCGGCGAAGCGCTGGAAGTTCGGCGCGATGCCGGGCGGCACCTGCCCGATCGCCACGTGCCCCTGGAACGCGACGCCATCGATGGGCACACCCTCGGCGAGCAGCGAGCGCACCAGGTTGTACAGCCCGGTGCTCTTGGCGTTGTACCCCTCGGCGCCGGACTCGCTGATGTACAGCTTCGCGCCGGGGTCGGCGGCTCGCGCCGCGCGGAACGACTCCGCGATGTACGACGCACCGAGCCGCTGGTAGAAGAACGAGTTGCGGTACCCGCCGCTGTCGTCGAGCGGCTCGTTCACCACGTTCCACGCGTAGACCGCGCCACGGTAGTGCGCGACGAGCCGTGTGACGTGGTTGGTCAGGGACTCGCGCAGCATGGTGGCGTTGAGGGACTGCGTCCAGGCGGGCACCTGGCTGTGCCACACCAAGGTGTGACCCCGGACGATCATGTTGCGTTGCTGCGCGTACGCCACGATCCGGTCGCCCCATGTGAAGTTGAACTGGTTGCGCGTCGGCTCGGTCGCGTCCCACTTCATGGAGTCCGTCGGCGTGACGGCGTTGAACTCACGGTCGAGGATCGTGGTGTAGGGGACGTCGCGGAGCTGCCCGACGTCGATGCCCGCCCCGAAGTGTTTGCCCCGCTGTGCCGCGAGGGAGCCGAGCGACATGGCCGCGTCGGCCGGTGCCGTGGCGAACAGACTCGTCACCATCGCCGCCGCGGTGATCAGCGTGACCGTTCTCCCTCTCATGGGTGCTCCTCGGTCGCCGATTGTTTTCGGTGCCGTGACGCTAGGTTTCCACCGGTGATTTCGTCAATCACCAGGGCGGTTGATCGGAAAGTATCGACGTCGTAGCTGAAAGTTTCTGAAGGAGTTCCGCGTTCTGGGCCGCTGGGTACGGCACAGAGAAAAGGGGGGACAGTGATATGACCCGTTCCGGCGGTGTTCTGGAGGCCACGCATGAGGTCCGGCGCCTCGACATCGACGTCGGGCTGCCGTTCGACGTGTTCCGCGGGCGGTACGAGCAGGCGGTGCCCGCCATGGACGACGCCACGCTCGCCCGCATGATCAGGGACGGCGCCGGCTGGGACGAGGTGCTGCGCGCCGCCGCGGCGAACGCCCCGCACCACTTCATGATCTACTGGAGCTTCGAGGCGACCCCCCTCATGGGCCTCGCGGGCCATCACCTGCGCTGCGTCGAGTACCTCATGGGCAACCACACCACAGCCGAGCGGATGTACCGCCACGACCCCGGCGTCATGCTGTACGCGCCGCTGCGCACCACGATCCACGAGGACGTCCGGGGCACGACCTGGTTCAGCGTGGACCAGCCCGGCGCCACGTTCGCGTCGTTCGGCGACCCCCACGTCACCGCGGTGGGCGTCGAGCTGGACCACAACCTGGCCGCCCTGCTGGAGCACCTGGACGTGCCGGTGCCCGAGCGGCTCCTGCACCGGTGATTCGCCGCGGTCGCCGACGATTCCCGCGGGTCGGCGCGCTCGCCACAGCAGGCCGATCTCGCCATAGTGCGCAGAGGGTGAGCGCCTATTTCCTGGGTCTACGGGAGATGGCCACCCCGATCAGGCACAGCGCGCCGCCCGCGAAGGTGAGAGGGCCGGGGACCTCGCCGAGCGCTCCCCAGGCCATCAGCACCACCAGGGCGGGCACGATGTAGGTGGTGGCGCCCATGGCCCCCGCGGTGGTGCGGGCCAGCGCGTACGCCCAGGTGGTGAAGGCCAGCGCGGTGGGGAACACGCCGAGGTACAGCAGGTTCAGCGTCGCGGACGCCGGGGCCGTGGCCACCTGGGTCACCAGTTGCCCGGCGAACGGCAGGCACGCCACCGCGCCGATCGTGCAGCCGAACGTCGTCACCTGCAGCGCCGACGCGTGCCGCAGCGCGGGTTTCTGCGCCAGCACCGCCGCCGCCCACGACGCCGCCGCGACCACGCACAGCACCACGCCGAGCGCCGACGACCCCATGTGCTCGGACGTGGAGACGCCCACGATGGCCGCCCCGGTGAACGACACGGCCATGCCGAACAGCAGCCGCCGCGGGAACCCCTCCTTGAGGAACCACCCGCCGAGCAGGGCGATGAGCAGCGGGCCGATGTTGACGACCATCGCGGCCGTACCCGCGTCGACCTCCTGCTCGCCCCAGTTGAGCGCGACCATGTAGACGCCGAACCACAGCACCCCGGACACCGCGATGCCCGGCCAGGCGGCGCGCGGCGGCAGCCCCTCCCGCCGCACGAGCATGATGGCGCCGAGGGTCAGGGCGCCCGCCAGCAGGCGGCCGAGGGCGAGCGCGCCGGGGGAGTAACTGTGCACGGCGCTGCGGATGGCCACGAAGGCCGATGCCCAGAGCAGCACGGTGACGGCCGCCGCCACCATGGCTCTGCGGCCGGTGCGTTCACCGCTTCCTACGGTCGTGTCCGTGGCCATGGGCTGACCCTATGGCCGGGACGCTTCCCCACCCGTCGAATGACCCCGCGCGTCCCCGGGTTGTCCACAGGCCGGTCCCCGGCCGGCCCGGCTTCTGGGAGGATCGGCCGTGGCTGATCGAGGCGGCGGTGGAGGGAGAGGCACGATGGAGCCATCACAGGTGGACGCCTACCTGGCGCGGATCGGCGCGGAGCGCCCCGCGTCGCCCGGCGAGAGCGCGTTGCGTGACCTGCAGCTCGCGCACCTGACGGCGGTACCGTTCGAGAACCTCAGCATCCATATGGGCGAGCCCATCGTGCTGAAGGAGGACACGCTCCTCGACAAGATCGTTTCGCGGGGGAGAGGCGGGTTCTGTTACGAGCTCAACGGCGCGTTCGGCGCGTTGCTGCGGGCCCTGGGGTACCGCGTGTCGCTTCTGTCGGCCCGGGTGTTCGACGGTGAGCAGCCCGGCCCGCCGTTCGACCACCTGGTGCTCCGGGTGGACGTCGACGAGCCGTGGCTGGTCGACGTGGGGTACGGCCGGTTCAGCGACCATCCCCTGCGCCTCGACCACGACGGCGACCAGCACGACCCCTGCGGGGTGTTCTCGATGGTCCGCCACGGTGGCTACGGCGACATCGACGTCGTGCAGGACGGCGCGCTGGAGTACCGCATCGATCCCCGGCCGTACGACCTGCGGGACTTCACCCCGACCTGCTGGTGGCACCAGACCTCGCCGCGGTCCCACTTCACCCGGTCGCTCACCTGCTCGCGCCGCACCGACGACGGGCGGGTGACGCTGAGCGGCCGCACGCTCATCGAGACCTCGGCCGCCGGCGAGCGGCGGGAGCACGAGCTCGGGTCGGACGCCGAGGTGCTCGCCGCCTACACGTCACACTTCGGCATGACGCTCGACCGGGTCCCCGTGCTCGCCCCCAGGGACCCCGAGGAGTCATGACTTCAGGGGAGCCGTCTCGTCGTAGGGGATCCCCACGTAGTTCTCCGCCAGCGTCGTCGCCGCCGCGCGTGAGGAGGTCACCTGGTCCAGGTGGGAGAGCTGGAGCCGCCGCCCGTACGGGTCGTCGGAGTCGAACGTGTGCAGCAGCGTCGTCATCCACCACGAGAAGTGCTGCGCCCGCCACACCCGCTTCAGGCAGGCATCGGAGTAGGCGTCCAGCAGCGTGGCCGAGCCGGTCGCGTACCAGCGGGCCAGCGCGCCGGTGAGCAGGCGGACGTCCGCGACCGCCAGGTTCAGGCCCTTGGCCCCCGTCGGCGGCACGATGTGGGCGGCGTCCCCGGCGAGGAACAGGCGGCCGTACCTCATGGGCTCGGCGACGTAGCCCCGCATCGGCGTGACGCTCTTGTCGATGATCGGCCCGGTGGCGAGGGTGAAGCCCGGCACGGTCTCCAGCCGGGTCTTCAGCTCGGCCCACACGCGGTCGTCGGGCCAGTTCGCGACGTCCTCGTCCGGCGCGACCTGCAGGTAGAAACGGCTGATCTCGGGGGAGCGCATGCTGTGCAGGGCGAAGCCCCGGTCGGTGCGAGCGTAGATCAGCTCCTCGGACGACGGCTTGACCCGGGCCAGCACACCCAGCCAGGCGAAGGGGTACTCCCGCCGGTACTCGGTCAGCACGCCGGCGGGAACGGACGGCCGCGTCACGCCGTGGAAGCCGTCGCACCCGGCCACGAAGTCGCAGTCCAGCCGCTCGCCGCCGAAGGTCACGTACGGCTGATCGGTGCCGGCGTCGTGCACCGCCGCGTCGGTCACCTCGAACCTGATGTCCCCGCCGTCCCGCAGCCGCGCGGCGATCAGGTCCTTGACGACCTCCTGCTGGCCGTACACCGTGATGGCCCGGCCGGGCACGAGCTCCTCGAACGCGATGCGGTGGCCCCGCCCGCCGTAGCGCAGCTCGATGCCGTGGTGCGGCATGCCCTCGCGCAGCAGCCGGTCCCCCAGCCCCGCGGCCACCAGCGTGTCGACCGTGCCCTGCTCCAGCACCCCGGCGCGTACCCGGCCCTCCGCGTACGCGCGGTCACGCAGCTCCAGCACGACCGACGTGATGCCACGCAGGTGGAGCAGGTGGGACAGCAGCAGACCCGCCGGGCCCGCACCGATGATCGCGACCTGAGTCCGCATGATGACGAGCATGCTGCGGACGGGCCGTCCCGAACGAGCCTTCGCTTCCGCTCAGTGGGAACCGGTGCCAGAATTTCGGGGCAGGTTTCCCCGGCGCCGGGAGGACGCTCGTGTCCGGTGGATCACGTGAACCCGGGCGGTCGGTCACGTCCCGGGTGATGGCGGTCCTCTGTGCCTTCGACGCCGCACACCAGCGCCTCACCCTGACCGCCATCGCCGAGCGCAGCGGCGTCGCCCTGTCCACCGCGCACCGCCTGGTCCGCGAGCTGGAGGCGTCGCACGCGCTGGCCAGGGACCCCGACGGCCGCTATCACATCGGGTCCCGCCTGTGGGAGCTCGGTCAGCTCGCGCCGAGCCGCCTGCGGGAGGTGGCGCACCCGTGGCTGCAGGAGCTGTTCGCCGCCACGGGCGAGAACGTCCACCTGGCCGTCCGGGACGGCATGGAGGTGCTGTACGTCGACAAGGTGCACGGCGTCAACGCGGTGCCCATCATGTCGCGTACCGGCACGCGCCTGCCCATGCACGCCACCGGTGTCGGCAAGGCGCTGCTGGCGCAGGAGCCGGACCGGTTCGTCGCCGCGTACCTCGCCCGTGAGCTCGAACGGCCCACCCCGCACACGATCACCGAGCCGGGCCGGCTGGCCCGCGACCTCGCGGCCGTGCGGGCCCAGGGGTACGCGCTCACCAGCGAGGAGATGACGCTCGGCTCGTGCTCGGCGGCGGCGCCGATCATCGTGGGCGGGCGCCCCATCGCCGCCGTCGGGATCGTGGTGTCGTCCCGGCGGGCGCGCGAACTGCCCCGGCTGGTGGAACCCCTGCTCGCCGGGGCCCGGGCGATCGCGCGGGCGTACGGCGTGGACGCGCCCGCCGTGGCGCCGTGACCGGGCTCAGCCGGCGAACAGGTCGCGCAGATAACGCAACTGGATGTCGCGCTGCTTGCCGCCGCCGCCCTCGTGGCCGTTCCACGGCCACACCGTGATGTCCTTCTGCCCGGCCCACAGGTTGTACGCGGCGTAGACGGTGGACGGCGGGCAGATCCAGTCCATCAGCGCCACCGAGTACAGCGCGGGCACCTCTCCCCTGGCGGCGAAGTTCAGCCCGTCGAAGTACGACAACGTGCGGAACACCTGCTCGGCGCTCTCCCGCTGGGTGGAGAGGAACCGGACGATCTCCTGGTAGGGGTCGCTGTCGGTGATCTCGACCGCACGGCGGAAGTGAGTGAGGAACGGCACGTCGATGAACGCCGCGGCGACCTTCGGCTGCAGCGCCGCGACCGCCTGGGCGATGCCGCCACCCTGGCTGGCCCCGGCCACCACGATGCGGTCGGCGTCCACGGACGGGTGGGCGGCCGCGACGTCCACGGCCCGCACCGCGTCGGTGAAGACCCGCCGGTAGTAGTAGTGCTCGGGGTCGAGGATGCCTCGCGTCATCATGCCCGGGGCCTGCATGTTCTGCCCGCCGTGCGGGTCAGGTGTGGAGCCGGGGCTGTTGTGGTGCTGAGCGCCCTGGCCGCGGGTGTCGACGACCAGCGTGGCGTAGCCGCCCGCGGGCCACAGCAGGTGGTCGAGGGGCAGGCCCCGTCCGCCGCCGTACCCGATGTACTGCACGACGCACGGCACGCCGGTGGCGCCGCGGGGCACCATCATCCACGCGTTGATCGGGTGGCCGCCCCATCCGGCGAATGTGGTGTCGAACACGTCCACGCCGGCCATCGCGGCGTCGTACGGCGTGAAGGTGGGGGAGATCGAATGGGCGGCGGCCTCGGCCAGGGTGCTCTTCCAGAAGCCGTCGAAGTCGGCGGGTTCGTCCCGCTCGGGGCGGTAGTCGCGGAGCTGTTCCAGGGGCAGGTCGAACAGGGCCATCATCTCTCCGTGTACGTCAGGGCCGATACGTGCAGAAAGAACTGCTCACCGGGCGAGTTACCGCGATCGCATGGTAGCGGGCGGAGCGGTACCAGGTCGATTGTCGCAATTCATGCTCGATGACCGGTCGCCGTACCTGTCGGTGGCTGTCAGGTATGGCGGGAAGAATCGGCACTGTTCCACGACGAAGGGGGAAATCCGTGCCACGCGCCACCGGCGGCTTCCACATCGAAAGCTGGGATCAGGAGACCATCGACGACCGCGAAGGGGCCACGATCGGCCGGGTCCACGTCACCAAGACCTTCCATGGAGACCTGGAAGGCACCAGTACGGCCGATCTGCTCACCGCCGCCGGTCAGGTGGAGGGCTCGGCCGCGTACGTGGCCTTCGAGCGCTTCACCGGCACGGCACACGGGCGCAAGGGCTCCTTCGTCCTGCACCACACCGCCTCGGGCTCCGGGGGGGAGCGGTCACTGAGCTGGACGATCCTGCCCGACTCCGGCACCGGTGAGCTGAAGGGCGTCACCGGCGGCGGCGACATCGTCATCCAGGAGGACGGCGGCCACGCCTACGTCCTCGACTACGAACTGCCCTGACCTCCGCTCGTGCCGCCCGGCCGTCCACAGGCTGTGGACGGCCGACGCTGTCAGGGGGTTCACCCCCTATAGGGGGTGGCGAGTAACGAGAAAATGGCATAGGGAGGTCTCAGAGGGAGAACCTCCGAGTCCATCACACCGCGCCGAGGTGTGCGGCAGACGTCGGGAAGACGGTTCCCTGTCGGAAGATTGGCGGCAACCGCTTCTCGTGCGGCCAAAGGTGCGACCCGATCCCTTGCTAGGCTGCAATCATCTGTTGGAAACCCGGCGTAGTCTCAGCCGCTACTGGTGAGACCGTTGAGAAGTGGGGTTGCACCGTGAAGAAGCTGATCGTCCTCGCGATCCTCGCCGTCGGTGGTCTGCTGGTCTGGCGCAAGGTGAAGGCAGACCGCGCCGAGCTCGACCTGTGGACTGAGGCGACCGGCGGCGACAACTGACCACCGGCTGACGATGCGGGCGCGTCGATGGTTACGGTTCACGGTGAGGACGACGGCATGACCGGCACGTCCATCAAACTCGCCTGCCTTGATCTGGCCGGCACCACGATCGGCGACATCTCCATGGTGGAACGGGCCTTCGCCGAGGCGATCGCCACCCAGGGCATAGTCCCCGGCACCAGCGCGTACGCACGTGCCATGGTCCACGTCCACCACTCTCGCGGCAACCCCAAGATCGAAGTCTTCCGCGGCATCTTCCCCGGCAACGAGGCCCAAGCCCAAGCCGCCAACCTCACCTTCGAACGCTCCTACGAAGGCGCCATAGAACGCGCCGGCCTCTACCCCGTCCCCGGCACCGTGGAAGCCCTGGAGAAACTCCGCGCCGCCGGCATCAAGATCTGCCTGATCACCGGCTTCAGCCGCGCCACCCTAGGCCGCGTCCTCAGCGCCGTAGGCTGGATGGACAAAGTAGACCTGGCCCTCTGCCCCGAAGACGCCGGCCGCGGCCGCCCCTGGCCCGACATGGTCCTCACCGCCGTCCTCCGCCTCAAAATCGGCTCCGTCCGAGAAGTAGCCGTAGCAGGCGACTCAGAAAGCGACATGCTGAGCGGCACCAGGGCAGGCGCCCGCATAGTCGCCGGCGTCCTCACAGGCGTCCACAGCCGCGAACGCCTCCTGAGAGGCGGCGCCACAAGAATCATCGACTCCATAGCCGACTTCCCCGCCCTGGTCCTAGACACCACCCCCACCCCCACCCCCGTAGTAACCACAGCCAGGTAAGCTCTCCCTACCAAGGGGCCTTAGCTCAGCCGGCAGAGCGCCTGCTTTGCAAGCAGGAAGTCAGGGGTTCGAATCCCCTAGGCTCCACCGCAAGAAAACCCAGGTCAGCCCATACGCGGCGACCTGGGTTTTCCGCTTCATCCACCCTGTCACTCGCCTCGTGCCCGTTGCGTGCCCGATGCCTTGGTGAGCTGCCCCCGCGCGAGCGAGTCGAGCTGCCGCGCCACCTCACGTTGCCGCTCGTGCGACCCGTGCTGGTAGATCATCGCCGCGCGCGTGCTCGTGTGCCCCATCCGATCCATCAGCTCTCGGATCGACGCCCCGGCGTTCGCCGCGAGCGTGTTGCCCGTGTGCCGGAGGTCATGGAAGTGGATCTTCGGAAGCCCGGCGGCAGCCAGAGCCCGACCCCAGAAGCGCCGGTTGAAGTTGCTGTTCCACAGCGGCCCGTCGTCCGGCCCCGCGAAGATCAGCCCCTCATCCCCGCCTTGCGCGAAGTACCGCAGATGCTCTTCCAGGTCCTTGACGATCAGCTCAGGGATCACGACCGTCCGCTTGCCGGCCGCGGACTTGGGTTCGGTGAACACCAGCCCCTTACCCGTGACGCGGATGAGTTGCCGCTCCACCCGCACGGTTCCGGCCGTCAGGTCGACGTCCCGCCGGCGAAGCCCCGTCAGCTCACCCCACCGCAGACTGCCGAACGTCGCCAGGAGCACCAGCGCTCGGAAACGCGGCTCGATGACGTCCGCGAGCCGGTAGACCTGAGCCACCGTGAGCACCGGCCGTTCTGCCGAGTTCTCCTGACCGGCCCCTTTGATCCGGCACGGGTTACGTTTGATGAGCTGATCATCCACAGCCGTCGTGAAGATGGCCTTGAGCAGCCGGTACGCCTTCGCCGCCGTGACCTCACTCACGCCTTGGTCGAGCAGCTTCTTACGCCACCGCCGCACGTGCGGGTCCTTGACGTCGCTCAGCGCTCTGTCCCCGAAAGTTGGCGCGATGTGCACGCGGAGCAGATAGCCGTACAACTCGACGGTGCGTGGCCGCAGTCTCGGCCGCTCATCGATCCAGGTCCGCCCGTACTCGCCGAGCGAGACCTTTCCCGCGTCGGGATCGATCCACTCGTCATCCAAGATCGCGGCCTCTTGCCTGGTCAGCCAGATCTCGGCGTCTTTCTTGGTCGCGAACGTATCCGGCGCAGGCCGATCGATTCCGTCCGGACCGGGATAACGAGCCTGCCACCGCCCCGAGGGCAGTTTCCGGACCCGGCCGAACCGCCTCTTGGTCGTCACACCGCGCTCCTACGTCTCGAAACGTTGATCGCTTGGACCACTCCGGCCGCGATGAACGCCTCCAACGCCGCTTCGGGGATACGGACGTTCCGGCCGACGTGCACGAAGGTGATCCGGCGCTCTTCGATCAGGCGACGAGGGAACCGAACCGAGGTGTTCAGCCGTTCGGCCGCCTGTTGAACCGTGAGCAACCGCCCCCGAGCCAACTCCGGAAGCAGCGCCGCCGGCTCCTGGCCGCTCTTCCTGGTCATGCCGCCCTCCCAACTGCCTCAGTTGCCGAAAGTTCGTCGATGGGTTGTCCGTCCGCGCGTGCTCGTGCGTGGTCGAGTGCGGCGCGCCAGCGTTGCCGGTTGGCGATCTCTTTGAGCAGGCGTGCGGCCAGTGGTGGCACGTCGTGGTCGGCAGGGCTGACCGGCCGCCACAGGTACCGGTGAGGGTCAGCGGGAGCGTCGTGGTCGTCGGTTGCCGAAAGTCCGAGCTGTTGCAGCACCCAGGCCCGGCGGTCGTTCTTGTGTTCGGACAGGGTCTTGCCGGACCACTTGCGCGAGACCAGGACCCGCCGTCCGGCGTAGCCGAGGTGTTCGGACCGGTGCGCCTTACTGCGGCATGCCCCCGGCCGCATCCCTGCCTTGGCGTTCTTGGGTTGGACCCCGTAGCGCAGCCAGTTCGGACACGTGGGTGCGCACGGCTCATACCGCAGTACGGCCATCAGCCGTTCCAGGTGCGCGCGTTGCGCCTCGCTGGTGACCTGGTGGCAGGTGGACAGTGACTTGGTGAGGTACTTGGTCAGGTAGGTCAGGCCTTTGTCCGCGCTGGGGGATCCGGCGAGTACGCCTTTGACGTCGACCTGTGGGCCGAGGCGGACCACGTGCAGTGGTTCGGCGTCGGGGTCGGTGCCGAGCTGGTCGAGTGCCTGTTCCCAGGTCGGCAGTAGTTCGCCGGTGTCGGTGTCGAGGTAGTCGCCGGCTTGCCCGTCGCTGCGGTCGGCGGCGTGTTCGTCGGGAACCCAGACCGGCAGGTGTTCGCCGTCGAACCGGACCCGGTCGCAGGAAGGCCACCACACCTGGTGGTAGGTGGCCGCCGCAACGGCCTTGACTTCACTTCGTGGCATGGCGCCGCGCACCGCCATGTGCAGATGCGGAGCCAGCCGGCGTTGGGGTTCGACGGTGGCGAAGTACTGCACGTCGTATCCGGCGACCCGCCGGAGGTTCTGTACGAACCGGTCCACCAGCTTGGGGAAGTGGATCGCGTCCCGCGCGGCGCGGACATAGTCGTAGGTGGCCGGGTCGACCGGTGTGCCGTCGTGGCGGACCTTGCCGTAGGTGTCGCAGGTGAGGGTGATGAACAGCGACGGCCGGTACACCCTGCCATCCGGTGCGGCGAACGTCCGCCCCACGGTCCGATCCTCACGAGGCCGCTTGGGCAGATCAGGTGCGTCCTGACGCCGCCGCGTGGAGCGGGACCGCCGCGGCTTACCCTCAGCCGGAAGCACCGTGCCACGCACACCACTGGTGGCGAGTTCGTCCTCAATCATGGTGATGGCCTCATCCCACGAGGCGAGGTCATCCCCCCACTCCTGGGCCATCTCCCGGCCGGTGTGCGCGTCGGCACGTTCTTCGATCAGCCAGCGCTGCCGTTCGGTCGGCGAGGCAGGTTCGGCGACCGGTTCATCATCCAGGTGCCAGCCCTCCCGGCACTGCGCCTTACGTAGCTGCACGGCCCGCTTGGCGCAGGGTTCGCACTTGGCTTCCAGGGTGGCGCCGCAGGGGATGTTGACGTACTCGACCTGTCCGGTGGTGATGTCGGTGCGCTTGAGCGGAACCGGCCGCACACACACGCCATGCTGCCGGGCTACTTCCTCGATGACGTCCAGGGCCATCGGCATGGACGCGCGTACGGCGCGGGGGATGGTGCGGTCGGCAGGGTGGGTCACCGGGCCTCACCCGTGGTCTCATCGACGGCGACCAGCGCGGTTTGGTGGCAGTTGCGGCACTCGACGACGCCGCGCACCGGATCCAGCCACAGCACGTCCAGGCATCGGCAGACCTCGCAGCGCAGGCCGGTCAGGAAGTGCGCCAGGGTCGTCATCGGGCCTCACCGGTCCCGGCGTATTGGCGGACCATGGCGAGGATGTCGGTGTCGCTGACGTAGGCGGCGCGTACCCGGACCGGTTCGGGGTCGGCTTCCAGCCGCACGTACCCAACACCGGCCCCAGTCTCGGGATAGGACGAGATCTGATCGGCCAAAGCACCCCGGTCACGCGCCCCGTCACCGAGCACGAGATCCACCTGAGAGGGTTCGTCCAGTCTCAGGGCGATCTTGTCGGGGAACAGGTTGCGGATCGACAGCACCTCTTTGCGCGGGTCCTGAAGCGCGGCGACGATCGCTATGCCGACGGCGCGGCCTTGTGTGGTGAGAGTCGCCAGTGCGGCCAGGGTGCGTTCTTTGAGCTTGCGATCGGTCTGGTAGGCGGTCAGGAACGCCACCTCATCCACCAGCACCACAACAAACGGATCATCGGTCGTCGCTGTGTGGGTGCGCTGGATGCCGGCGTACCGGTCCGCGCGCTCTTGCATGACGGTGACGGCCTCTTCGAGCAGGTCGGCACAGTCCGCCGGATCGGCCGCATACCGGGGGCCGAACAGCGCACGTCCGTAGGACAGCTCCATCCGCTTGGGATCGAGCGCCCACAACTGGACCAGCCCGGCCGCCGCAGCAGGCAGCAGTCCACGCACGGCCGACCACAGCCACGACCCTTTCCCCGCACCGGTGGCGCCGGCCACCAGGACATGAGTGCCGTGCAGCTTGAGCAGGTACGGCGCGCCGTCCTCCCGCAGCCCGATCGGCACCGACGCCACCACCGGAACCGAAGGGATCGGCAGCGCCGGAATCGGGGTGGCGAGCACATCCTGCCGGGGGAAGGTCAGCACCACCCGGCCAGGAGAGCCGACCGTGACGCGGCATTGGGGCCGAGCGAAGCCGTGAGCGAGATTGTCGGCCCGCTCCTGCCAGGCGTCGGCCGACTGACCGGCGAGCATCTTGACGCGGACCACATCGGCGGTCAGGGTGCAGGTGACCTTGAGCAGCCGGGGGAGGTACTCCCGGCCACCGATGTGCTTGGCCAGGCCGGAGACGACCATGACCGGTTGCCAGTGTCGCCGGTACACCCACACCAGGCCCCACCAGGCCCCCAGTCGAAGCCCGACCCACCGGGTGAACGATGCGGGGTGGGTGAAGCGCCACCCGGTCAGCGCCGACAGCACGGCCACCGGCGCCAGCAGGCCGGTACGCCAGCCGTACAGCAGGCATAACCCGGCCGGAACAGCGGCGGCCAGGCAGGCGACCGGGTGACGCCACACCGTGCGCACCACCCCGGCCACGGCCCGGAACAGCGCGACGAGGATGGTGACGATGGCGGGGGTGGGGACGACGACAGGCCGGAACACGACCTGGGTGGGGACGGTGGAGACGATGTCGCGGGTGTGATCTCCGGGGAGCTTGCGCAACATAAGCTGGGTGCCTCTTTCCGTGATGTGAGAGTCGTTGGGGAGAGGTTTTTGGGGGCCGCCGGAAGTTGCCGCTTCCAGCGGCCCCACCACACCGGTCAGGCCGCGTCCTTACCGGCAGCCGAACCGGCCGAGGGCTTGCCGGCCGCACGCGGAGCGCGCATCTCACGGGCCCGGACCGAGTAGGCGATGCGCTGCCCGTTGAGCCAGGGGGTCACGGTCATGCCGTCGAACTCGACCGGGATGAACGGCAGCCCGGCCAGCGGCGCCGGGGGCACCGGCCGCACCGGGGAACTGACCTTGATCTTGACCGTCTTGTCGCGCGCCTCGGGGTCGCAGTCGACCACCGTGACCTGCCAGACGAACTCACCGGTGGCCTTGTCACGGGCGAACACCGGCTTACTCGCGGTGGACGCTTCGAAGTCCTTGACCTGTTCGACCTCCCCGACCATGTAGCAGCCGTGCGGGAACGCCTCATCGAAGGTGACGCGGAAGTTGTGCGGGATAGCCATAGCTGTTGATCTCCTGTCGTTCTGTCGCTAACTCGTACTGTCAAGCTGATGCTAACTCCTGCAACGCCTGAGCGGACGAACAGGTTTCGCCGGAGTTGTGTGACCTACCTCACATCACAGCGGGTAGGAGTCCTCCAGTTCATGCAACGCCCCCGGCAGCGCGATCTCCACCACCAGGACCAACCGGCCGGCCGAGTCATACACCTGCGCCACCACCCCGAGCACGGCCGCCGTCTTCCCCAGGTCGAACACCTTCGCCTCATCGGCCATCGGGTGACGCGCGGCCAGGCGTTCCACCACGTGTTCCAGCCGCACCCCCGCCACCGCCTGAAGATGCTGCCGCACATTGACCGTGAGCGGTCGTTCACCACCAAGGTCGGTACTCTGCCCGATCTCCATCGGGCACCAGTACGTGACCAGCTCACACGGCTCATCGGCCGCACTGAGCAACACCTGACGCCGCACCATCGGCGTCCCAGCAGGGAAGGAGAACATCCCCGCCACGTTCGCCGGCGCCGGAGCCGTGCCAGCGGTCAGCACCGCCGCCGCCTCTTCGGTCTCGACCTGATCGAGCACCGCGCGACCCGGCCGGGAGGTCTCCCCCTGGCCGACCGGCGGGGCCGCCTTCACATACGACCCACGGCCATGCTCACGGTCGATGATCCCGCGAAGCTGCAACACCTGAAGCGCACGCACCACCGTCGGCCGGCTCACCGCGAACTCCCGCACGAGCTGCGTCTCCGAGGGCAGTTGCGACCCCGGAGGGTAGGTGCCGTCCTCGATCTTCCGCCGGATCGCGGTCACGATCTGCGCGTACTTCGGCGGCGCGTATTCACCATCGGACACTGACATGACTACCCCACTACTCGACTTATCGTCAGGATACTGAGCCGCACCCACGCTGCCTAGCCGAACCCAAGAAGATCGTTAGAACGATGTGCGCTCACCCCCTGCGCGATGACCGCCGAGGCGAGGGCACCACCACAGCCGACGTCGCGGCGAAACGCGGGGGCCGTTGCTCCAACTTCGCTTCCTTCGCCAGGTGCCCGGCCAGCTCGGTCAATGTCTCGGCGCACCGCACGTTGGACAGCCCGCGCGCCAGCGCACTACCGGCTACCCCATGCCGCCGCACCGCAATCCACCCGCCACCCGCAGAATCCATGATCTCCCAGTGACGGCCGTAGGTATCGGTCAGCCCCGCCAGCGACACCGGCACGTCCTCACCGTGTGACGGCATCGTCCACGCTCTGTTGCAGGCCGGGGACCTGAAGGACGTAGCCGGCGAGGGAGTCGGCATCCTTGGCCTCACCCATCTGGACATCAAGTCCGCCCGGCAACGTCATCACGAAGTGCGACCGCTTCCCGATCCGATCGTGCACCCGGACCGTCGCCACCAAGCGTTGATTGTTCCGCACCTCCAGGTACGGCGGCAGGTAGGCCCGAGGGCCGTAGGACCGGGTGATCGTCAGGTGCACCCGTTCCACCAGCAGACAGCGCAACCCGGCCGCCAGCAAAGTGACACTCAGCTTGCTCAGCGCACTGCGATGTGCGACGGCCCGCCGCGGCGTGATCTCCTCAGGCAGGGTCATGCCCTCACCGCCACCCGCACCACGGCTTCCGCCTCACGCATCTGCGTCCGCAACGCCTCACACGACCGCGCCGTCACACACAACGGCCCCACCTTGCCGCTCATCGCGACGGCGTAGAACCGCCGGAAGTAGGGCCCGTACCACACCAACCATCCGGGTTCGAGCTGGTCGAGCATCGCCGCCTGAGCGATGGCATCAGCGTCGAACCTCCGCCGCGTGACCTTCTCCGGCCGCCGTCCCGGCCGATGCCGCCCCACCGGACGCCCCTGCGAACCGATCTCCTGCACGGGCCGATGCCTGCCGCTCACGACGCCACCTCATCGACGCCGGCGGACGCTGCGGTATCCCAGCATGAGGAGCACGGCTGCCGCACCCGAGCGGAGGAAGCGACCGCACCGGCCACGGCGAGTAATCCACGGCGAGGACTGACGTACTTCCACCTCCGTCCCTTACATGACGGGCACGGGGTGTCATCGACCATCACGCTTCACCGCCTTCAACGGACCCGAGGAACCAGAGTGCTTGCACCTACTTGAGCCACCTGTTAAAGTGGCTCAAGCCAGTTTCTCTCTGTGGCCAGTAGAGCACATGACCACCTACTGGCTCAAGCCTGTTGAGTAGATGGCGTGAGCCATCCGGTAGCCTGCTGCTACTCAAGACGGGGAGAGCACTGATGAACACCCAACGACCCGACGCACGGCAACTCCCAAGCCGCCGCATCGCCGACGACCTACGCCAGGCCATCGAAACCGGCGAACTCCTCCCCGGCGCCCGCCTGCCCTCCGAACGCGAACTAGCCGGCCAATACGGCACCGCACGCAACACCGCCCGCGAAGCAATCCGCCTGCTCACCGACGAAGGCCTGGTCATCCCCGAGCACGGACGCGGCGTGTTCGTCCGCCGCGAATCCCCCCTCATCCGACTCGGCAACGACCGCTACTCCCACAAGTACCGCGAATCCGGACTCTCCCCCTTCCTCCTGGAATGCGCCAAACAAGGAAAGACCGGCCGCTTCGAAGTACTCAGCATCGAGCAGACCCAGCCGTCCGCCGAAGTGGCCCGTCACCTACGCCTGCCGATGAGCGAACCCTCCGTCCTGGTCCGCGAAAACGTCTTCTACGCCGACCAAGACCCCGTACACCGCGTCACCACCTACATCCCATGGACCATCGCCGAAGGCACCGGCCTGCTCAACCCCGAAGTAGGTCACCCCTACGGCATCCACGGCATCCTCGAAGAACGCGGCCATACCATGACCCGGCTACGCGAAAGCGTCAGCGCCCGCATGCCCAAACCCGACGAAACCCGCTACCTCCACCTACCCCCAGCCGTCCCCGTCCTAGACGTCCTGCACCTCAGCATCGACCAGGACCACAACCCCTACGAACTCACCCGCTTCGTCATGCGAGCCGACCTCACCGGCCTGCTCTACGACACCCCCATCGAATAACCCCGAGCAGCCACCATGCCCATAAGCACGGCCAGCACGCTACGCCTAGCAACCCTCGCCCTGCTGTGGGGATCGAACTTCCTGTGGATCGCCATAGCCCTACGCGGCACCACCCCCACACAAATCACCCTCACCCGCCTCGCCCTAGGCGCACTGGTCCTGCTGGCCGTCACCCGCGCACAACACCTCAAACTCCCCAAACAACCGGCCCTATGGTTGCACCTCACCATCGCCGCCCTGTTCGCCAACGTCATCCCCTACACGTTCTTCGCCATCGCCGAACAACACATCACCTCAAGCGTCGCCGGCGTCCTCAACGCCACCACCCCCATATGGACGACCCTCTTCGCCATCACCACCGCCACCGAGCGCCACCCATCCCCCCTCAAACTCACCGGCCTGCTCACCGGCTTCCTCGGCACTCTCCTGATCTTCTCCCCCTGGCAATCCGCCTCGCAGATCACCACATGGGGCGGATTCGCCGCCCTCACCGCCGCCGCCAGCTACGGCATCAGCTACGTCTACATGACCCGCCACCTCACCAACCGCGGCCACCCACCCCTAGCCCTCTCCACCGCCCAACTCATCACCGCAACCGCCCAACTCGCCCTAATCACCCCCTTCACCGGCGGCCTCCACCCACCCAACCTCACCTGGGACGTCCTAACAGCCCTCACCATCCTCGGCGCACTCGGCACCGGCGCGGCCTACGTCCTGAACTACCGCCTCATCGCCGACGAAGGAACAACCGCCTCCGCCGTCAACTACCTCCTCCCGGTAGTCGCCGTCATCCTCGGCGCCGCCATCCTCAACGAGCCCATCACCATCCCCATCACCGCCGGCATGCTCGTAGTCCTCATCGGCGTCGCCCTTACTCGACGAGGCAGCCACCCACACCGCCGGAGGTAATCCCGATGGATCACCACAACACGCACTCCGTCAGCGTGGCAGGCGTGATCATCGACGACCGAGGCCGAGCCCTCCTCACCCAACGCCGCGACAACGGCCACTGGGAAGCCCCCGGAGGAGTCCTCGAACACCACGAAGACATCCTCACCGGCCTACGCCGCGAAGTCCGCGAGGAAACCGGTCTGGACATCGACCCCATCGCCCTCACCGGCGTCTACAAGAACATGACCCGAGGCATCATCGCCCTGGTCTTCCGCTGC
This sequence comes from Sphaerisporangium sp. B11E5, assembly GCF_039871875.1. Classification (NCBI taxonomy): domain Bacteria; kingdom Bacillati; phylum Actinomycetota; class Actinomycetes; order Streptosporangiales; family Streptosporangiaceae; genus Sphaerisporangium; species Sphaerisporangium sp. B11E5. The sequence goes on from NZ_JBDPMD010000022.1 coordinate 107,944, forward strand.
AAGGTCATCAGCGGCACCCTCACCGAAACCGACGAAGCCCGTTCATTCCGCTGGATCACCGCCGACGAGGTTCGCGCTCTCGCATCCGAAGCTTTCGCTGTCCGCGTCCTGGACGCCATGCGCGACGACCCCACGCCGGCTATCCGACACCACGACGGCACACACCTGCTCTGAAGCAGTCGGCCAAGAGCATCGAAGATCTTGCCGAATTTCGCTGTTATGTATCAAGGCGGCGCTTCGCGCCGCCGCGCGGCCCTGCGCTCGTCCGCACGCTGCGCATGCGGCCTTCGGCCGTTCTCGCGCGCGGCCAGCTCCGGGCCACGCTGCAGCGATCACGGCTTTTTAAGTTCGCATGCCGATTCGCCGCGTGAATGGATAATTGCCCGCAACGGGTCAGAGGGGAAGGGCGGAAGTGGATGCCACAGGCGGCACGTACTCCGCACCCGGGCACTTCGATACGTCGGCTGTCGGTGGTGGCCCGCCGTCATCTGCTGAACTGGATCATCGCGGCAACCGCTGTCAACGGTGCGTTGATCGCCCTGGTAACGATGGTGATGCAACTGCCCGGCCAAAGCGATCAAGTCGTGACCTTGTCGATTCTGGCCGTGCTCGTGCTTTTGACGGTCTCCATCGTGCTGCCAATGGCCGGACACCGGGTCGAGGAACGTCAGCGACAGGCCGAAGCACTGGAACAAGAGCACCGCCGCCGCACCGCCCTTCTGGCCGTAGGCAACACACACCGCCTGCCCCAACTGGCGGAGGTGACCAACGTACAACTCGGCGCCACCCCCACCCGCTACACCCGTGACGGCAACGCCCCCTACATCCCTCGCATCCCCGACGATGAGCAGATCCGCGCCGCGTTGACCAACTCGGGGCCGCCGTATCCGTTCGTGCTGGTGTGGGGAGCCACCAAAGCCGGAAAATCCCGGATCCTGGCCGAAGCCCTACGCGCCATCCTGCCCGCCGACACCCCGGTGGTGATCCCGGTCAACGGCCAGGCCCTAGCCGAACTGGTCCACAGCGGCCTACCCGGATGCCAACAGACACCGAGCCTGGTCTACCTGGATGATCTAACCGCCGCCGATCTCGAAGCCCTCACCTCCCCCGTACTGGACGCGATCTGCGGCCGGGCCGTGCTGGCCGCCACCATCACCGCCAAACGCCGCAGCCAGATTCTGACCTCCGGTGGCGACATCACCCGCACCGCCCGCACCGCCGTAGAACGCGCCCACAACCACGAACTAACCTTCCGGCCCCCCACCCCGCAGGAACACCAACAGGCAAAACGCCTGTACCCGGCGGAAGTATTTCGCGGCAGCATCGCCGAAACCCTGGTCGGCGGCGCCGAACTGATCGCCAGATACCGGGCCGGGCAAGACGATGACCCCGCCGGATGTGCGCTGGTACAGGCAGCGGTGGACTGGCGGCGCATCGGGATGAACCGGCCCATCACCCAAGCCGAACTTCACCGGCTGTTCCCTGTGTATCTCCCGCTCATCCGCGCCGGAATGCCCGCCACCACCATCGCCTTTCGCAACGGCTTGCACCAGTGGGCAGCCCGCCCGATCGCCTCTCAGGTGGCACTGCTCACTCCGACCGCATCCCCGGCGGGCGACGAGCATAAGGCGGGGCAAAGCGGGTGGGTCGTATTCGACCACGCGATCTCCGCCGACGAAGGCACGCTTACCGATCACCCTCCGCGCCCAATCCCCGATGAGATGTGGCCCGAACTGCTCAGCCTCATCACCCCCTTCGATGCCCTGGCCGTCGCCGTGGCCGCCTACTTGCGCAAGCAGATCAACCACGCGATCACCGCAGCCCGTAAAGCCATGGCATGCCACGAAGTCGACAAAGCATCAGCAGCGGCGTCCTTACTGGGGGGCTTGCTGGCCGATCAGGGGGATGTCGAGGGTGCCCAGGCGGCCTTCCAGCAGGCCATCGATTCCGGCCACGCCGATCATGCGCCGGCAGCGGCGTTCTTCTTAGGGGGCTTGCTGGCCGATCAGGGGGACGTCGAGGGTGCCCAGGCGGCCTTCCAGCAGGCCATCGATTCCGGCCACGCCGATCATGCGCCGGCAGCGGCGTTCTTCTTAGGGGGCTTGCTGGCCGATCAGGGGAACGTCGAGGGTGCCCAGGCGGTCTACCAGCAGGCCATCGATTCCGGCCACGCCGATCATGCGCCGGCAGCGGCGTTCTTCTTAGGGGGCTTGCTGGCCGATCAGGGGAACGTCGAGGGTGCCCAGGCGGCCTTCCAGCAGGCCATCGATTCCGGCCACGCCGACCGTGCACCGGCAGCGGCGATCTATTTAGGGGGCTTGCTCGATCGGCACGGGGACGTCGAGGGGGCTCGGGCGGCCTTCCAGTGGGCTATCGATTCCGGCCACGCCGATCATGCGCCGGCAGCGGCGACCTTCCTGGGGGGCTTGCTGGCCGATCAGGGGAACGTCGAGGGGGCCCGGGCGGCCTACCAGCAGGCCATCGACTCCGGCCACATCGAATATGCATCGGCAGCGGGGTCCTTCCTGGGGCTCCTGCTGGTCGAGCGGGGGGACGTCGAGGGTGCCCTGACCGCCTTCCGGCAGGTGATCGATTCCGGCCACGTCGACGAGGCACCGGCAGCGGCGGTCAACCTTGGGGTCCTGCTGGCCGAGCGGGGGGACGTCGAGAGGGCCCTGACCGCCTTCCGGCAGGTGATCGATTCCGGCCACGTTGACCAGGCACCGAAAGCAGCGCTCGGCCTTGCGGTCCTGCTGGCCGAGCAAGGGGACGTAGAGGGTGCCCGAGCCGCCTATCAACGGGCCATCGACTCTGACGAGGCCGACCACCTGCCGACGGCAGCGCTTGGCCTGGGGGTCCTGCTGGCTGAGCAGGGGAATGCTGAGGGTGCCCGGGCCGCCTATCAACTGGCTATCGACTCCGGCCACATCGACCATGCGCCGGCAGCGACGTTTAATTTGGGGGTTTTGCTCAATCAGAAGGGGGACGTCGAGGGTGCCCTGATCGCCTATCAGCGGGCCATCGACTCCGGCCACATCCAGCATGCGCCAGCAGCGGCGGTCAACCTTGGGAGCCTGCTGGCCGAGCGGGGGGATGTCGAGGGTGCCCAGGCAGCTTTCCGGCAGGCCATCGACTATGGCCATTCCGAAGCAGCTGCATACGTGCAGCAATCCCTGGATGACCCACCTCTTCGCTCGCCTAATGCTTGATCGAAAATCGCCGATACGCGTTTTCACAGGGTCTAGGCCGATTTGCAGCTGAAGCAGGATGTCACAACGGGCCGAGCGAGAGAGCCCGCGAGGAGCGGACTGGACTGTCTGGAACCATGATCATCCGAGCCCCTTTAATCCGCAGGTTCCATCCTCCTCGCTGTTTGAGTGTCCCGGTTGAGGCCACCGAGTCAAGGGCGCCTTCGGCGTCGCTGCGCGATCAACTTCGTTGACCCTTGACACGGCGACCTCGCCCTGGGGGCAGCAGCGACGAGGAGGACGGGGGAGGACCAGGGGACGGCCCAGTGAGCGTGCCCGTTGCGTGCCCGATGGGGTGGTGATCAAGGGGGAGTGACGGGCACTCCCGGGGAGTCTGTTCGGCGCGCTGAGCTGTGTGTCCGCAGCTTAGACAAGATCGGCATGCGTCTTTGCAAGCAGGAAGTCAGGGGTTCGAATCCCCTAGGCTCCACCCCAGGTCAAAGGCCACTTCCCATGATCGGGAAGTGGCCTTTTTCGCTGTGTACAGCACGGAAATACAGCAACGGCTACGAATCCAGCCGGTCACCCAGCTTCTTGAGCGCGTTGCGTGTCTCCTCCGTGGAAACCTCGCTGTAGACGTTCATCGTGACCGATATCTGGCTGTGCCGGAGGATCTGCATCGCCACGCGCGGGTGGACGTCGAGCGCGACGAGCAGGGAGGCGCAGGTCTTGCGGGTGGCGTGCACGTGGACCCTGCGAACCTTGGCCTTGGCGCAGGCGCCAGCGAAGCTGCGCCGGAAGTTCGACGGTTCGACCGGTCGACCGCTCGCAGTGGTGAACACGAGCCCGGTCTCCTGCCATGACTCCCCCGCGGCCTTGCGGGCTTCCTCGTGTGCCCGTTGACGGGCACGGAGCGCCGCCGTCACGATCTCGGGAAACGGCAACGTCGCGTCGGAGGCATCCGTCTTGGTCTGGCGGTGCAGCAGCTTGCCGGCGACCCGCTGGAGCTGCCAGCCGATGGTCATCTCGGTGTTGGTGAGGTCGACGTCCTCCCATCGCAGTCCGAGGACCTCCCCCAGGCGCAGCCCGAGCACCAGGACCAGGACGTAGGCCGGGTACATGGGGTCTTCGCGGGTGCGGGCGGACTCCAGGAAGGCCCGCGCCTCATCGACCGTCCACGGCTTGACCTTGCGCTTGCGCGGCATCGGCATCCTGACGTTGGCCGCGACGTTGCGGCTCAGCACCTCCTCCCGTACGGCGTTGCTCAGCGCGGCACGCAGTGTCATGTACGCGTCGTGCACCGTCCACTCCGAAGGCTTGGACATGCAGCACTTCCCCACCGCGCAGCATTGCTGTCGGCGCTTGGGGTTGCTGTGCGTCTTGGGTCGGGCGGCGTCCTTGCCCTGGGCGCAGCACTGGCACAGGGTCCGGATCTTGTTCACCCAGGTCTGTACGTCCTTCACGGTCAGCTTGTCGAGCCGCTTCGCCCCGAGGGCAGGAGTGATGTAGAGCCGAGCGAACATCTCGTAGTTGGCGGCGGTCTTGGGTGCGAGGTTGGGTTCCACGACGTTCTTTAGCCAGTCGGCCAGGTAGTCAGAGAGCTTGGGGGACCTGGTGACCACCGGCCCCTTGCGTGCCTGCTCGTGGAGCTTGATCCACTTCTCGTATGTCTCCTCGCGGGTCTTGCCGTAACACCACTTGCGGGTCCTCTTGCCGTCCGGCGTGGTGACCCAGACATAGCCCGCGTAGCCGGTCTTGTAAGCGAAGATCGAACCCTCACTGTTCGCGCGCTTGGCCATCAAGCCGCCTCCTCGCAGAGCCGGGCCAGGTAGTCGTCCAGCGCGGATTCCGGGATGCGACGGCAGCGCACGCCGACCACGATCGAGTCGAGTTCGCCGGAGTTCATGAGCTGATAGAGCGTCCACCGGCTGACCTGAAGAGCGGCCATGACCTGAGGGACGGTGAGCAACCTAGGACTCATGGCCACCTCCTGAATCGATGAGACGAGTACTGGTCAGGGCAGCGACGAGGAGCCGTTCACCGGCCGAGAGGCCCCGTCCGGCGTAGTCCCAATGGGACGTGACGAACACGGTGTCTTCCTCGAAGAGAGGGAGGCGTCCGGTGCTGATCTGTTCCTGGCGCATGTGATCGGCGCGTGCCGCGCGGAGGTCCCCGAGGGTGGTGGAGTAGCGCCGCGACTTCGTGGAGAAGTGCCCGCGGAAGCCCAGCATGTGAGCCCATTGCGCGAGCCTGAAGTCGGCCAGTTCGTCGCGGACGCCGAGGCGTAAGCACTCGGCGATCAGCCGCCGGGGATGGTCGCGGATCGGCAGGGCGGCCAGATCATCGAGCAGGTTGATGCGCCGGTCGAGCGTGCCGACGCATTCGGCCGCCTTGGTGGCGTACTTGGCGATGTACGCGGCCACGGCCTGGTCGGAGAGGTCACCGCCCATCGTGATCTGCCGGACGTCGAGCTGATCGCCCCACCGGAAGATCCGTGTACGTTCACCCGGGACGTACGGAACCGTCACGGCGACCGCAGCGGCGGCATGCCGTACCGCGTCCGTCATGAGGCCGGGTGTCGCCCAGGCCGGGGGAGCCGTGGCCGGTCCCTCCGGTCCGTCGAGGCGGATCACGGCGTGAAAGTGGACGACCCCGCGCCGCTGGTACTCGGCCACCTTGGCGAAGGAGATGACAGCCTGTTCCTTGAGATCCCGTTGGGTCAGGCCGGCGTTCTTGGCGATGCGCCTGCGCAGCGCTTGGGTGAAGCGCCGCCACAACTCCGGGGACATGGCGTTGAACAGCACCGAGCCCGCGTAGTCGTAACACTCCGGGCACAGCGGTTCGCCGAGGCGCGGTTCGTCGGCCCCATGCCGGACGGTGCAGGACATGACCCGGCCGTGCCGGCACGTCTCGGCGTCGCGGCGAGCGTGACAGGGCAGGGCCTTGCCGTTCTTCTCTCGCCTGACATGTACCGTGCCGAAGGACGGCGCGGTGAGGGTGACGAACAGGCACGGGTGAGCGCTCACCGAGTCCGGGACGCCCTTGCCGCCGACCAGGCCAGCGCGGACGAGCTGGTAGGTGTCGGCCCGGTACGTCTCGGCGCAGGATGGGCAGCGGGTCGCGCGCCTGGTCTTGCAGGCCACCCGCAGTACGCCGTCCGGCTCCAGGTGCGTGCTGTAGCGGTGGAGGAGCGTGCCGGTCGCGAGATCCCAATGTTCGACCTTGCCACGCAGGTGGATGGGCTGGTGGCAGCCACCGGTCCGGCGGATCTGGGAGGCCCAGCGCTCGTAGTGGGGATCACGGAGCCGGGCGATCATCCCGGCTACCGCGTGTGGATCGGTCAGGTTGGGCAAGATGGGTTCCGTCCTTTGCAGAGCGATCTGTGGGGATGGCCCCCGGCGTGGCGCGGAACTTGGCGGTTGTGTGGCCACGCGGGGGGCGCTTACGGCTATGCGCCGAGGTCGATACCGGTGCCGTCGCAGTCGAGGCAGGTCTGGTTGTCGCCGTTGATGCCGGTCCCGTTGCAGGTGCAGCAGCGGTAATGGATCACCGGAAGCGGTTCGGTCTTGGTGTCGGGGGTGACGCAGCCCTGAGGGTTGACGACGGCGTTGTGCCGGGCGCGGGCGTTGGCGAGGATCGCGAATGCCTCGTAGCGAATCGGCCCGAAGCACAGAGCGGTTCCGTAGTGGTCGTGCGTCAGAGATTCGGGGTCGATCTTCGTGCCGCACAAGGCGGCGATCCGGTCGATCTCAGCGCACATGTCTGCATCGGTCGTGCGCTGGGGGAAGTAAGCGATGCTCGTGGAGTGTCTCGGTACGGGGACTTCGGGGTTAGCCTCCAAGAAGGTGGCCAGCTGTCGCAGTCCGGAGATGAAGGCCGTGTGGTGGTCGGTGTCGGCAGGCATCGGTGATGCTCCCTTCACGAGGTTCCCGGTGCGGTGGGCAGATGGCGGAGTAGGTCGGTGGCGAGTTGGCTGGACACGCCCAGCCGGGCGCGCAGCAGGTCGAGGGTGATGGGGTTGCCGTGCTTGGCGTGGTGTTCGTCGGCTACGCGCCGGGCGTAGTCGAGGAGCGCTGATGAGGGTTCGGTGGCATCGCCCTGGGCGCCATCGGAAGAAGCCAGGAGGCTTGGAACCGCAGTGGCCGGCGCGGAGACCGTCGAGGGCGGGGAAGGTTCGGGACGGGGGCCGGTCGCTCTGCGTTCCAGCATCGAGACGGCGACGAGGAAGGCTGCCGCAGGTGTCGCGGCGGTCAGCCAGCCCCACACCGAGGGTTCGGCCTGGTGGAGGTTGGCGGCCAGTGACAGGACGATTCCGGCGACGAGGACGCAGGTCGGCCAGGAGAGCGGGCCGGTCCGTTTGCGGCCGGTCTTCTTGTCGCGTTGCCGTTCACGGGCCGCCATGACGCAGGTCAGGTCGATGCACACGGCCACCGCCCAGGCCATCGCACCGGTCTGCCCGTGCTCCACCGCTGTCTCCCGTACGTGGGAGAAGGAACCGGCACCGGCGATCAGCGCCAGGACCAGGACAGGACCAGAGTCCAGCAGCCAGGAGGCCAGGCGTCGCATGGCGGGTCAGCTCTTCCCGTGTTCCAGGACGGCGGTTTCAGGATCAAAGAACTCGGCGAGGTCGGCATCGGTGACCTGTGCGTGGTGGGTACCGGCCATGACGTCCGCCCAGGATGGAGTGAGACCGGCGTAGGTGCGGGTCGTGACTTCGGCGGCTTGCTCGGAGACATAGAAGGAGCGCGCCCGGTACCACTGGCCGTCTTGGCCGGCCACGATCGCGACGCCGGGGGTTTCGGAGGCGATGGCGCGTGCGGAGACCAGGGCCGCGGGGTCGAGGTCGCCGAGGGTCATGGTCGCGGTTTCGGGATCGTTGACCCGATGGCAGATCCGCCCCGAGCACTGAGCGCGCAGCGCGGTCACGCCAGGGCCGAGATCGGAGCCGATGCGTTGGCCGCAGCAGAACAGGTAGATCCCGAACGCGCGCCCGAGCTGAGCGACCCGCAGCAGGGCCGTCGAAGTCTTGGCGATCTCGTCTTTCTCGGACTTGTCGGCCATCAAGTACAGTTCGGCCAACTCGTCGACCAGGACCACCACCGGGACCGGCCGCCGGTCACCGGACAACTGCCAGATGTTGCGTGCCCCGGCGGTACGGCAGGCCGCCATCCGGTCCACCATCAGCGCGACCAAGTCGTCAAGGAGTTGAACGCATTCGGCGCGAGAGGTGGCCAGGGCCGACAGGCGAGGTTCGTAGGGCGTGAACTCCACCCCGCCCTTGAGGTCGAAGCCGACGAGTGCCACCGGTTGGGGGGACAGTCCGATGATCAGAGCGTTGGCCAGGTTCGACTTACCTGACTGGGTGGCGCCGGCGTTGAGCCAGTGTGGGACCGTCCGGAAGTCGATGACCCACGGGGAGCCGGTCTCCAACCGGCCGACAGTGACCTTGAGGAGTTCGGTCGAGACCGGGAGTTGTTCGATCCGGACCAACGGGTCTCGGATGGTCGCGGCCAGGGTGATGCGACCCCGCTTCCGCGATGAGACACGTACAGCGTGTACGCGCCAGGAGTGCGCGAGCCGCTCGGCGACCGCGATGTAGTCCTCGGGGATCTGCCCTTCCAGAAGGCGGACGGTGACGCGCCAGCCGTGACGTGTCGGCATGGGGAGCCACATCCACGGTTTGGTGTCGACCGCGACCCGTTGCAAGCGTCGTTTGACGCGGACGAGACCGGTTGAGGAGACCAGGCCGGGGACGGTGGTGAACCAGAAGCGCTGTCGCTTCTTGGTCAGGCCGCAGCCCAGGGCGACCTTGCGCCAGGTGAGGCGGATCTTGATGGCGGTCAGCGGGTAGCCCAGGCACAGCCAGAAAGACCGGCGGTGCCAACGGCGCCAGGCCCAGAGCCCGGCCGCCGCGGCGGCCAGGAATCCGAGCGTCAGGAGGAGACCGTCAGACACCACGGGCCTCCGCGGTGGTGGCGGTAAGCAGTGCCGAGGCGCGGTAGGCGATGCCCCAGCGCCCCGACAGTTCCCACACATAGCCGACCAGGCCGACAGGCTTGACCTCGTTGCCGGGAAGAACCTGGGGTTCCCCCACAACGCCGATCTTGACCAGCTCGATCTTGCCGAAGGCGTCCTCCACCGAGAACAGGACTTCGTAGACGGTCTGGCCGCTGGCCTTGTCGGTCTTGAGTTCGCCGGTCTCCTTGTTCACGATGCGCGGGCACGGGGCCTTCACGCAGATGAACTGGAGCCGGGAGACGTCGACCGGGATGGGGATGTTGCGCATGCTGAATACACCTCTCGTCGGCCTGCTGAGCAGGCGTTAGGGACGAGGGAGATCGCACGACCTCAGAATCGGACGCGATAGCATCGAAGCGCCAACTAGGGTGCTGACCGCATCCGGCCTGGGCGGGTCTCCCGCTCAGGCCACTTTCATGTGTGGCCTGTTTCCGCTCTCTGTGAGCGGTCTTCCTGTAGTTGCCCTGAAACGCAGAAGAGCGTTTGCGTTGGGCTGTCACCTCCTGTCCAGGAGAGCTTCAGCGTCAACACAAACGCTACCTCGCACCGCGAGTATCTGCTAGTACTTTTAGTATTAGTGCACGTACTTTTTCTACGCTCCCACGCGGTCGGCAAGTTCCCGCAGCTCAGAGGATGGCGGGTCTTGCATGGTCAGCAAATCGGACACCAGCTGATAGGTGATTCGGTGGTTCCGTATCTGCTCCGGTGTGATGGTCTCTGCCTCCAGCAGTGCGGCTACCGCCTCTTCGACCTGGCGCCGCTGGGCGTGTGCACGGGCAAGGTCGATCTGGAGCCGAGCGCGCCGTTCAGCGGAGAGCGACGAGGTGTCCACCGACGTCCCGACCCGAAGCGCGTGACCGGCGTCTCCGAGTTCGACCGCCACGGCCACCTCATGAAGCGCGACGTTGGCCGGCCCGAACTCGGTGTTGTAGTCGTTGCGTCCCTCTTCCAGTCGCTCCGCGACCTCGCGAGCCCGCGCCAGATGCTGGTAGGCGGCATCGGCCTCGTTCAACCGGGACGCTGCCACGGCCCGCTGCAAGGTGAGACCACCCCACAACGACATGGCCTCAGGCTTGCCCTGGTCGACCATGAACCACAGCGCCTCAGCAGCCGTCCGCGCTGTCTCCTCCGCCTGGTCGAAATGACGTGCCCCCAGGAAGACGAAGCCGAGCCGGAAAGCGCCGGCCGCCATCATCATGGGGTCACCCGCTCGCTCCGCCGCGACGATCGCTCTGTCAGCAGCGATCCACGCGGCCTCAGGCTCACCAAGCTTGGCAAGCGCCGCCGAGCATGCCTGATAGGTCACCGCGAGCAGCTCGAACATCTCCGCTCGCCGTTCCTCAGAAGACGAGCGGGCAGCGGTCTCAAGCGCAGGAACCAGGCCACGCAGCAAGTCGGCCAGCTCCACATATCGGCTCTCGTGCGTCAGTTCCCAGGCCCGATCGACCCGCGGCTTGATCTCCGATGTGGCCGGAACAGGTGCCGAGTGCAGCATGGCCCGCAGCGAATGAGCCCCCGACAGCACCAGGCGTAGACCGGCCGTCCCTGGTATCTCCTCAGCAGAGGCCGCGACCACCGGCGCCTCCGCCGCCAGCTCCGACAACGGTATGTCCAGCGCCTCCGCGACCTTCTCCAGGACGGACATGCGGTCGACCTTGCGCACGCCACGCTCCACCTGAGAGATCCAGGCCACCGACCGATCGACCAGCCGCGCCAGCTCCGGCTGTGACAAGCCACGCCGCTTCCGCTCCTGGGCGATGCGCCGCCCCAGCGCTCGCTGATACTCGGTACTCACCCTGCCGTTCCCTTACCGGTCTGGAGGGACAGCCAGTCGACCTCGACCGAGGCCAGCAGCTCATCCCGGGCCGCGAGAAATCGCCGGGTGTGCTCCTGCTCCTCGTGCGCGTCGAACGCCGACCGGTCCCGGTACAGCTCGTAGAAGATCCGCTGGAGCGGCTGCCCCTCCACCAGGTGGGACGCGTACACCAGCGTCCCCGGCTCTTCTTCGCGGATCTTCTCGATGGTCTCGCCGACCAACTGATCAAACGCCGCGGCGCTCGCCTCGTCCTTACAGGTGAATCGGACCATCAGACCGAACATGAACGTCCTCCTTCGTCGCAGCCTCTACCAGAGCAGTACTTATTGTGCGTGGCAAGTACCGCAAGTGGCTTGCACTCTAAGTACTGTACTCGTACTTTAAGTACCAGGCATAGATGAGTGCCTCTGACCTGCTAGATCGCGAGGTGAGCCCGCGTGACCCCACCCCCAAACAGCCATGAAGGCACCGGAGAATGGCACCAGACCTTCCCCGGGAAAACTGAGCAGGTACGCGCGGCCCGCCGCTTCGTCCAGGCCCATCTCCCCAACCACCCAGACGCCGACCTCATCGCCAGCGAACTCGCCACCAACGCCGTCGAACACACCCGCACCGGACAACCCGGCGGCATCTTCACCGCCACCGTGAAACACCACCCCGACGGCACCGCCTACATAGAGATCGCCGACCAAGGCGGCCCAATAGCATTCGGCATCCGCACCCCCGCTCGCGAAGGCGGCCGAGGCCTCCACCTCGTAACCGCCCTCACCACCGCCTGGGGAGTCAACGGCGACGCCGCCGGCCGCATCGTCTGGGTCCAACTACCCCCACCTACCCCATGACCAGCGTCCCCCCTGCCTTACACGCCCTCCGTGAACGCTTCCCCCACTGGGCCTTCCTCTACAACCCCTTCGCCTACCGGTGGTACGCCCTCCATGGCCGCACCACCACGCTCACCGCCAACACCCCCCAAGAACTGGCTGAGCGCATCGTCCGCCATCAAGTGCGCCAACGTTTGACCAGACCCCAACCGCGACAGTGAACGGCGCGCAGAAACAACCGGCGAAGCAGCAGATCACGGGCACCCGAAGGCCGCGACACTTCAAGATAAGTCAGCGCCCTGCACTCTCCGGATGAGAACTTTCTCTACGTCTTCAAGGGCGTGCCGCCTGTGGCGGCCCGCCGCGCGTTGGGCGGTCGCGGGCCGCGCTGCGGCTCTTCGGCCGGTCGCGGCCCGCACCGCCCACGCGCTTTGCCGCTCAGGAGGGACGCCCCGAGACGAGTAAAGGCGCACGATTCGGCGCTACTGGGCGGAGGCTAGATCAGCGTCGGGGCTGGTTGAGGTGTGACGATCGCTGACTTCGGTTGGCGCTGGTTGTGGTTGGGGCGATCGGCTGCCGCGGCCCGACTTCGTCGGGCCTTGCCATCGGTTACGTGTGGTGCCGCTGGTCGCTTCGTGCGGGGAGTCTTGCACCCAATGTCTGAGGCGATTTGGTGGCAGTGGTGTGGTGCCGGGATCGGGCAGCGTGTGCGGTCTGTGGGGATTAGATTGTTTGTTGACGGGATGTGATGGTCACATCACTGGGGGGCGTCGCGTGCCGGAGGGGAATGGGTGCGCCGATGAGCGGGGATTTGGTGGCTCTGGTGGAGGAGTTATCGCCGTATGTGACGGCGGCGGTGAGCGCGTACGGGGGCGCGGTCCTGGCCCAGGCCCAGGAAGAAGCAGCCGACGCCACGGTCGGGTGGGGCCGCAAGATCCTGCAACGGATCTTCGGGGTCGCGTCTGAAAAGGATGCCCCGGAGGCGGTTACCGATCTTGCCGCCAGTCCCGATGATGGGGATCTTCAGGCGGCGCTCCGGGTACAGATGAAAAAGCTGCTGGCCACAGATCAGGCCCTGGTTGATGAGGTCCGTGCGCTGGTGGGCCAGGCGGTCAAGGACACCGGTGCACAGGTGCGCGCGTCCGGCCGAGGAGTGGCCGCCGGCCGGGACATCACCGGTCCGGTGACCACCGGAGACCACTCACCGATCACCGGCCGGTGAAGCACCGGTGGCGGAGCGGCTGAATTGCGATCCCCCTGCCCGCAGCACGGCATCGGACCGTGGAGTATCTGCGGCGGGGAACATCAATGGGCCAGTGACTACCGGAAACCATTCACCGATCATGATGGCTGAAGCAGTGGTTTCGGCCACTGCGGTGAAGGTGGACTCCCCGGTCCGCCGGCTTCAGGCGCCGCGTGCGGCGCGGTTCGTCGGCCGTGCTGAGACGTTGGAGAGGTTGGAGGGGTTGCTGGCCGGTGATGCCGATCAGGTGGTGGTCCGCCAGGTGGTACACGGCATGGGCGGGGTGGGTAAATCGGAGCTGGTCCGGCAGTTCGCTCACGCGCACCGGGATCGGTACCCGGTGGCCTGGTGGATCACCGCTGAGCAGCCTGAGGACATCAAGCAGGAGTTTGCCAAGCTGGCGGCGGCGTTGCATCCGCCGGTGGGGCAGCTCGGCGATGTGGATCAGGCGGCGCAGTGGGCGTTGACCTGGTTACAGGCCCACCCGGGGTGGCTGGTGGTGCTGGACAACGTCAACGATCCGGCCGACGTACGTCAGTGGCTGGATTGGCTGACCGGTGGGCATGTGCTGATCACCACACGACGTCAGGTCTACTGGCCCGGAACCGCGTCGATCGCGGTGGATGTGCTGGACGAGAAGTCCGCAGCCGAGTTGATCGTCAGCGTCAGCGGACGCGGCGATCCCGATGACCGGGAGTCGGTGCAGGCGATCGCCGAGGAGTTGGGCCGGTTGCCGCTGGCGTTGGAACAGGCCGCCGCCTACATCCGCCAAGAGGACCTCGACCCCCGCCAGTACCTTGAGCTGCTGCGCCGGACTCCCGCCCGGATGGGTTGCGTCCACGGAGGTGGTGTACGAGTTTCGGCTGGTAGTCAGCGTGGCGTCGTGAAACGAGGACGGCCATCGCGTGATCCTTTTCGATGTTCCACGATCGAAGGAGAACCAAGGCGATGGCC